>VERS01000235.1 GCA_018882545.1 Mycobacterium sp. | reverse complement strand
GTCTTATAGACCACGAGCATCCCGAAGAAGACCCCGGTGGTGCCGAGGATGGCCTGGGTGATCAGGGCTCCTGCGTTGCCGTCGGCGACCACGACGTTGCCGAACACCCACGAGATGGCACCCAGGAAGAGACCTTCCAGGGCGGCGTAGCTGAGCACGATCGCCGGGTTGTCCTGCTTGCGGCCGAAGGTGGCGATCAGCACCAGGGCCAGACCACCGAGCGAGCCGACCAGGGTGAACGGCATCGCCAAGCCGGGGCTGCCGCCGACCAGGAAGTAGGAGATCACCGCCACCACGGTCAGGACCCCGAGGGTGATGCCGGTCTTGGTGACCACGTCATCGATGGTCAGTGGCCGCGAGACACCGGTCTGCGGCGGGTAAGGGGCGTAGGGCTGGGTCTGGTAGGCCATCTGTTGAGCACCGGCGATACCGGTACCGAACTGCGCGTATCCGCCCTGTTGCTGCTGGGGCAACGAGCGAAATACCGGGTTGCTGCTTTGCCGCACCGCGGGATCCTCTCAGGAGAGCTAATGAACGAATTGTCAACGATCGGCTTGCCCGGAACGGTTCCCGATGAATCGATCCGGATTTTGCCGTCGTGGTTCAAGCTTACCTGCCATCCCGGTGTGGGCTGGTGGCAATGGTCGGTGGTAAGAATCCGACGGTGAGCGCTGACACCGCCGAAGTGCTGGTCCGAGTCGAGCGTGGGGTCGGATTCCTGACCCTGAACCGCCCTGCGGCGATCAACTCGCTGAACCAGACCATGGTGAGCGCCCTTGACGCCGCCCTGGACGCCTGGGCAGCCGACGACCGGGTCCGGGCCGTGGTGCTCGCCGGGGCCGGTGAGCGGGGGTTGTGCGCCGGCGGCGACGTTGTGGCGATCTATCACAGCGCCAGGGCCGACGGCGCCGAAGCTCGTCGGTTCTGGTTCGACGAGTACCGCCTCAACGCCCGCATCGGGCGCTACCCCAAGCCCTACATCGCGCTGATGGACGGCATCGTGATGGGCGGCGGCGTCGGAGTCAGCGCCCACGGAAGTGTCCGGGTGGTGACCGAGAAGTCCAAGATCGCCATGCCGGAGGTGGGCATCGGCTTCATCCCCGACGTCGGCGGGACATATCTGCTGTCCCGGGCCCCGGGACAGCTCGGCCTGCACGCCGCCCTGACCGGTGCACCGTTCAGCGGTGCCGATGCCATCGCGCTCGGCTTCGCCGACCATTACGTTCCACACTCCGAATTGGGTCCGTTCATCGCCATGGTGCAGGCCGAGGGGCCGGAGGCGGCGGTTACCGCCTTCGCCGAGGAGCCCCCGCCCAGCGCCTTGGCCGCCCAGCGGGACTGGATCGACCACTGCTACGCAGGACCAACCGTCTCCGATATCGTCTCCGCGCTGCGGCGCTACGACGCGGACCGGCCGGGTGAGGGGCCGGCCCACGATGCCGCTGCCCTCATCGCCTCCCGGTCCCCTATCGCCCTGGCCGTGACTCTGTCCGCGGTGCGCCGGGCCGCCGGGCTGGACTCCCTGCAGGATGTGCTGGTGCAGGAATACCGGGTGTCGTGCGCATCGCTGCGTTCTCACGACCTCATCGAGGGCATTCGCGCCCAGCTGGTGGACAAGGACCGCAATCCGCAGTGGTCTCCGTCCTCGATCGGCGAGGTCACCGACGCCGACGTCGCCGGCTATTTCCTGCCGGCCGATCCGGACCTCTCATTCGAAGGAGAAACGCTGTGAGTTACCAGACCATCCTGGTGAGCAGATCGGAGCGGGTCGGCACCATCACCCTCAACCGCCCCGATGCGCTCAACGCCCTCAACAGCCAGGTGATGCGCGACGTCACCGATGCGGCAGCCGCGTTCGACGCCGACCCCGGCATCGGCGCGATCATCGTCACCGGCGCCGGGGATAGGGCTTTCGCGGCCGGTGCGGACATCAAGGAGATGGCGGCGCTGTCGTTCTCGGAAGTTTTCGAGTCCGACTTCTTCGCCGCCTGGGGCAAACTCGCCGCGGTGCGCACCCCGTTGGTCGCCGCGGTCGCCGGGTACGCCCTTGGCGGTGGATGCGAATTGGCGATGATGTGCGATGTGCTGATCGCCGCCGACACCGCCAAATTCGGCCAACCGGAGATCAAGCTGGGAGTGCTGCCCGGTATGGGCGGATCGCAACGACTCACCCGCGCCATCGGCAAAGCCAAGGCAATGGACCTGATCCTGACCGGGCGCACCATCGACGCCGCCGAAGCCGAACGCAGCGGTCTGGTGTCCCGGGTGGTTCCCGCCGATCAGCTGCTGGCCGAGGCCAACGCGGTGGCCACCACCATTTCGCAGATGTCGCGGTCGGCGGCGCGGATGGCCAAAGAGGCCGTCAACCGCGCCTTCGAGTCCGGTCTGGCCGAGGGACTGCTCTACGAGCGGCGGCTGTTCCACTCGGCGTTCGCCACCGCCGACCAGACCGAGGGGATGGCGGCCTTCACCGAGAAGCGACCACCTAATTTCACCCACCGCTAGGGTGCTCTGTCGTGACCGTCATCGATGCCCCCGCGAAAACCGCCGAACTGAAACGGGACTGGTGGCAGCGGCGCTACACCTTCACCGGCACCGCGGTCGGGATGCTGTTCCTCTGGCTGTCGCTGACCCCCTCGCTGCTACCGCGCGGCCCGCTGTTCCAGGGCATCGTCAGCGGCGCGGCCGGAGCGATCGGCTACGGCCTCGGGGTATTCCTGGTGTGGCTGGTGCGCTTCATGCAGTCCCGGCCGAGCAGCCCGCCCGCGCCCCGCTGGGCCTGGGGGGTCCTGGTTCTGCTGGCCGCCGTGGGCGTGGTGCTGGGCATCGTGTACTTCCGCTACTGGCAGGATCACGTCCGCGACCTGATGGGGGTTCCGCGGCTGCGCTGGTACAACTATCTGCAGGCCGGCGCGGTTGGGGTGGTGCTGCTGTTTCTGTTCGTCGAGATCGGACAGCTCATCGGACGATTCGGCAGGTTCCTGGCCCGACTACTGAGTCGGGTTGCGCCGCCGCGGGTTTCGTTCGTCGTCGTTCTGACGCTGCTGCTTTCACTCGGCATCGCGATTCTCAACGGCGTCGTGGTACGCGGTGGGATGAGCCTGCTGAACAAGAGTTTCTCCGCGGTCAACGACGAGATGGACCCCAACCATCCGCCGCCCACCACCGTGCTGCGCTCCGGCGGTCCGCAGTCCCTGGTGTCCTGGGCCTCGCTGGGGCATCAGGGCCGAATCTTCATGCGCGGCGGACCGACCGTGGACCAACTGACCGAGTTCAACGGGACACCGGCCACCGAGCCGATCCGGTCGTATGCAGGACTGAACTCCGCCAAGGGAATTCGGGCAACGGCCGAGCTGGCCGCCCGCGAGCTGGAGCGGGCCGGGGGTCTCACGCGCAAAGTGATCGCGGTGGCCACAACTACCGGAACGGGCTGGATCAACGCCGCTGAGGCCGACTCGCTGGAATACATGTACAACGGGGACACCGCGATCGTCAGCATGCAGTACTCGTTCCTGCCGAGTTGGCTGTCGTTTCTGGTGGACAAGGAAAACGCCCGCCAGGCCGGCCAGGCGCTGTTCGAGGCGGTCGACGCGAGGGTGCGCGCACTGCCCGAGGCGAAGCGACCGAAGATCGTGGTGTTCGGCGAGAGCCTCGGCTCGTTCGGCGGCGAGGCACCGTTCCTGAGCCCCAACAACATCATCGCCCGCACCGACGGTGCGCTGTTCTCCGGTCCGACCTTCAACAACACCATGCGTGACGCCATCACCGACAACCGCGACGCGGGCTCGCCGGAGTGGCTGCCCATTTTCGACGACGGCGCCAACGTGCGCTTCGCCGCCCGCCCGGAGAATCTGGCCCGTCCGGACGCGCCGTGGGGTAAGCCACGGATCGCCTATCTGCAGCACGCCTCCGATCCGATCGCGTGGTGGACCCCGGATCTGCTGTTCACCGAACCGGACTGGCTGCGCGAACCGCGCGGCTACGACGTCTCCGGCGATATGCACTGGATCCCGGTGGTGACCTTCTTGCAGGTGGCCGCCGATATGGCGGTGGCCGTCAACGTCCCCGACGGCCACGGCCACCGCTATGTCAAGGACGTCGTCAACGCCTGGGCCGCGGTGCTGCAGCCCCCGGGGTGGTCGTCGTCCAAAACCGATCGGCTGCGCGAACGGGTCACCCAGGACTATTCCCAGTAGACGCCCAATGGGTGCCCAGTAGATTGACCCCATGCTGAGCACACGACACCGGGTCCAGTTCGGCGCCGCCCTGGCCGGCAGTGCCGCAGTCCTGCTGACGGGCTGTTCGGCCGGTGCCGGGGAAACCGGGAAGGCCGGGGCAGAAGCTGCGGTGAATGCGCCGGGGTCACAGCCCGCCGCCGCGCCCGCAGACACCGCCATCGGGGTCTCCCCCGGCGGGGTGACCACCCGTGTCGACGTGCCGGCGCAGTCCACCGAGGAGCAGTACGCGCAGTCGTGTTTGGCCACCAAGGCGTGGATGGACGCCAAGGGCGGTGATCCGAAAGCCCTCGTCGAGCCCTACCTCAAGGAACTGCAGACCTCCACCGACGCCGGGCCGGCAACGTTCCGCAAGACCTGGACCGGCCTCAGCGCGGCCCAGCAGGCCGCCGTGATCATCGCAGTGCAGGCCGCCGCCGACGGCGGCTGCTGAAACCGGGACACCCGCGCGTGGCGAAACGCGTTGCATTGGCGCTCGGCAGCGGCGGCGCACGCGGCTTTGCCCATATCGGGGTGATCGACGAGCTGCGCGCCCGCGGATATGACATCGTCGGAATCGCGGGCTCCTCGATGGGAGCGTTGGTGGGTGGCCTTTTCGCGGCTGGAT
>VERS01000234.1 GCA_018882545.1 Mycobacterium sp. | reverse complement strand
CCGCGCCGAACCCGCCGGTGAACATCTGGGTTCTGGTCATCACAGTTCCGGTGGTGGCGATCCTGGGCGACCAGTGTGCCTACTACATCGGCAGACGGATCGGACCGGCCCTGTTCGACAAAGAAGATTCCCGGTTCTTCAAAAAGCAATACGTGGAGCAGTCCCATGCGTTTTTCGAGAAGCACGGGCCGAAGACGATCATCCTCGCCCGCTTCGTGCCGATCGTCCGCACCTACGCGCCGGTGCTCGCCGGGGTGTCCTACATGAGCTATCCGTTATTCCTCAGCTACAACATCATCGGCGGAATCCTGTGGGGCTCCGGGATGACGGCGCTGGGTTATTTCCTCGGCAATGTGCCGCTGGTGAAGAACAACTTCGAGTTGGTGATCTTGCTCATCGTGTTCCTGTCGGTCCTGCCCGGAGTGATCGCGGTGGGCAAAAACGTGCTGCGTCGCCGCGGCATGCTGCCGGAGACCTGAACGGTTACGGCCAGGTGCCGTTGGGGTTGGGGCCGCGCAGTGTGGCGCCCGGAATCGGGGTGTTCTGCAGTGCAGACAAGCACAGCCCCAGCCGGCCCGGCAGGCAGGGGATATTCCCCGAGCCCCCGTAGCTGTTGCTGGGGGAGTTCTGCGACCAGCACAATCCGGTGATCGGATCGGACCATTGCCCGCCCGGGCAGGACGCCGCCGGGGCGGGGGCGGCTGCAATGACCGGCGCCGCGAGCAGCGCCCCGCCGAGGGCTGCCACCGCGAGAAGTCGAGATGACGCGGATCGGAATGTCGATCGGATTGTCATGGTGTTCTCCGTCGTGGGTCTGGGGGTTGATCAGGCGGTCAGGACGGCAGGGCGATCTTGGTCTGTTCCCGGATGACCTTGACCGCATCGACGACGACCTGCTCCTGACCCTTGGGGGCCTCGCCGTTGAGTTGCAGCACGAACAACCCGTCCTTGCCGGGGATGACGATGGTCTGCTGGCCGACCGCGCGGGGCTTGCCCTCCCAGACATAGGTACCGACGTAGCTGACGGCGTCGAATCCGCTGAGTTGGCTGCGCTCGGGAGGTCCGTCGAACGGCTTGAAATCGGGCAGCTCGTTGAGTTGGCCCGGTGCGAGTTCGAGGACCTTCCCCGCGTCGACATTGCCGGTCAACTTCGAGGCGATCGCGTAGAGGAACGGCGGGTTGTCCGGGTCCTTCGCTTTGCTGTAGATGATCGCACCGTAGGCCCAGTCCGGCGTCTTGTCACCGGCTGGGCTCCAGTCCGGCGGCAGCGGGAACTCGATGTCCGGCGTACCGGGCTCGTCAGCTTTGAACGGCACTTCGGCGATCTTGTTGTCGACGATGTACCTGTGCAGGTTGGCACCCTCGGCCCGCGGCTCGTCCGCCGCTTCGCCGGGTTTAGCGCCTCCGCCGCCGTGCCCGCCGCTGTGGGCCGGCGCGGGGGAACCGGTCCACACCGTCGGGGCGGCGGGGGCCGTCTCTGTGGAGGCTTTCTCGGTCGTCGGGCTGCAACCACCGAGCGCGACAATGATCAGCCCCGCCGTCGCCAATACCGTGAGGTTCTTCATCGGATCGCGTTCTCCTTATCAGGTCGCGGGCTCGCGCCGACTATAACCGTGATCCGGCGGGACCGCCTATAAGTCCGCCTATCGGACCGCCGCTGAAACGGCGTGCGCGGCCTCCATCAACATCCACCCGGACACCTGCACTGACAGGTCTCGCTCCGGGGCGGCCGATTCGGTGACCGCACCGTCGACGGACATGCCGGCCGAATCTGCGGCGCGGGGCAGCACCGCAGTCCGGTTCCAGAACGCCCCGAACAGCGGCAGCCCGTCGACGTCCTGGCGGTTGTCCCAGGCCGCGCGGGCCGAGGCCAGCACGATCGCACCGGCGGCGTCGCGGGTCGCGTCATCCTCGGGGGATCCGCCGGGCAGATCGGTGACCACCAGCGCCAGGTATCGGGCGGTGATCCCGGCGAACAGCCCGCCGTCACCGCCGCCTGCGCCGCGCAGCACACCGTCGGGAGCCATATGTTCGGCGATCGCCGGCACCAACCGCCGCACCCGGGCGGCGTGCCGCGGATCAGCGGTGCGAACGGCCAGTTCGGTCTCCAGGCCGACCACCACACCCTGGCAGTAGGTGTACTGCGCGCGCACCAGTGAGCCGTCCTTGATCCCGTCGAACACCAGGTGTGTCTCGGGGTCGATGAGGGTTTCCTCGATCCAGTCCGCCATCTCGGCCGCCCGTTCGACGTTGCCGTAGCGGGCCAGGAAGATCCCGGCCGGGCCGTTGGCCGGGGCGTTGAAGAACTGGTCGGGGAACTGTTCTTTTTTGCGCCACGGGATCCCGCCGCCGGCCTGCGGCGCCCATGATGTGACCAGTTGGTCAGACAACGTGGCCAGCGCCTTGGGGTTGGGGACGCCGGCCACCCGACCGGCCCGCTCCAGGGCCAGCGCCAGCCAGGCCATATCGTCGTAGTAGCTGTTGGTCCACCGGCCGTTGTTGCGGGTGAAGTGGCCGCGGATCTGCCGTTTGATCTTCTCCACCCGCTCCGGCGACGGGTCGCGCAGCTCGGCGTCGACCAGGGTGTCCAGCAGGTGGGCCTGCCACCAGTAGTGCCAGGTGGCGAAGGTGAGGTCCTTGGCGGTGGGAGGCCAGCCCACCACGCCCAGTTGGGTGCCGGGCACCTTCAGCACCTTGCGCAGATGCCTGGTGGCGATGGCAGCCTCAGCGCTGGCCGCCCGGTTCCTCCATTGCTGATCCATGGAGGGCAATCCTGCCCTACCAGGCCTGCGTCAAGTCGGACCATTGCCTGATCCAGGTGTGCATGGCGATTCCGGCGGCGACGGCGGCGTTGATGCTGCGGGTCGAGCCGAACTGCGCAATAGACACCGTCATCTGGGCTCCGGCCAGCGCGGCCGGGGAGACGCCCGGACCCTCCTGGCCGAAGATCAGCATGCAGTCTCGCGGAAGGGCGTTCTGTTCCAGACGCTGCGCACCGGGAACGTTGTCGACGGCAACCACCTGCAGGCCCGCGTCGGCCGCGACGGCCAGCAGTTCCTCGGTGCTGTCGTGGTGAGCCAGGTGCTGGTAGCGGTCGGTCACCATCGCGCCCCGGCGGTTCCAGCGGCGCCGCCCGACAATGTGGACGGTGTCGACCGCGAAAGCGTTGGCGGTGCGCACCACCGCCCCGATGTTGGCGTCGTTGCCGAAGTTCTCGATAGCCACATGCAGCCGGTGCCGACGGCGGTCGATGTCGGCAACAATGGCCTCCCGGCGCCAATACCGATAGTGGTCGACAACATTGCGCGCATCGCCGTGCTCAAGCAGTTCGGGGTCGTAGCGCGAATCCGCTGCGGGTTCCCCCGGGTGGGTGTGTGCCCACGGGCCGACGCCGGCAGCGCCGGTGGACCACTCGGTGGGGCCGGGTTCTATCACTGCTTCAGCAGATCCAGAGTCGCGAAACGTCCCGCCGGGCGGCCCACGACAGCCACCGCGTAGCCCTCCGGCAGATCCGGGACCCGGGCCCGGCTTCCCACTGGCACCGCAAGCCCGTCGGCGGCTGCGATCCGATACCCGCCGTCGAGTTGAACGCCCACGATTTGCCCCTGCTCCACAATCAGTGCGCTCATGGTGTTCGCCGGCCCGGCGAGCCCATGCTCCGACGCACAGTCCGCCAGCCAGGCAGACAGATCTCGTCGGTCGGGACTGCCGACGAAGGCCGCGGTGATGGACTCCCCATCCTCGGTGCGCATGGGCACAAGGATTTCAGGCACCTGGCTGAACATGACCCCGAATGGCGATCGCAGGCAATGGGCCGACCACCGCTGAAGCCGTTCACCGACGAAGGGTTCCAGCTTGGCGCGCTTTGCGGCCGGCGCCGGCGGCGGGGTTACCCGCGCGAAACTGAACACCGGGCGCTCCGGGGGGGTGTTTTCCCGCCCGGGATTCAGCGTCGATGCACCCAGATCCTCGGTCATGGCGGCATACCAGGCGGCCGTCGGCTGGTCGGGTTCGACGGAGGGGTCGACGATGAGCACATCCAGGTCGGCAGCCGCACAGCTGATGGCGTACGCCAGCACACCGGGACTGGTGCCCACACAGATGACGTCGACGACCTCGTCGATGCCGGAATCGTCGTCCGGTTCAGGCATCGGGGAGGCCGAGGTCGGCCAGGCCGAGGATGCTTCGGTACGGCACCCCCTCGGCCTCGATCGCCTCGCCCGCACCGGTGGCCCGGTCGACCACCGTGGCGACACCGACCACCGTCGCACCCGCATCGCGAACGGCTCGCACCGCGGTCAGCGCCGAACCGCCGGTGGTGCTGGTGTCCTCGACCACCAGCACCCGGCGGCCCGCCACGTCCGCTCCCTCGATAAGGCGTTGCATCCCATGGCTTTTGACCGCCTTGCGCACCACGAACGCGTCGATCGGCCGACCGGGCGCGTGCATGATCGCACACGCCACCGGGTCCGCACCCATCGTCAGACCGCCCGCGGCCGCATAGTCCCAGTCGGCGGTGAGTTCCCGCATCAGCCTGCCGATCAGCGGGCCGGCCCGATGGTTCAGCGTCGCCCGGCGCAGATCGACGTAGTAGTCGGCCTCCTTGCCGGAGGACAGCGTGACGCGGCCCAGCACCACCGACAACTCGCGGACCAGGCCCGCCAGTTCGGTGCGTTGGGCGGCGTTGAGTTCAGGTGCGGCCACGGGCCCTTCCCATCCTGGTGGTCAAGGCGCGGGCCAGTCCGCGCGGAATCAGACGGCCGGCGCTGGTCAGCACCTTGTACTGCATCCCGGGAATGCTGACGACCCTGCCCTTGGCGATGTCGGCCAGGCTCTCGTCGACGACGTCGTCGACGCTGAGCCACAGCGCGTTGGGGAT
>VERS01000233.1 GCA_018882545.1 Mycobacterium sp. | reverse complement strand
CCCGCCGCACCAGGTGAACCCCCGCTTGCGGGCCCGGTCGGCGTCGGAGAAGTTCCCGTCGGGGTTCAATCGCAGCGCCAACTGGGCGGCCAATTTCTCCAACTGGTCGGGCCGCAACACCGCGGCTTGTTCGGCCAGGAAGGCCTCGGCCTTGTCGGCATCGGCCGGCTTGACGTGATCGGGCAGTTCGCGGAAGAACCTCTGGATGGTCCGCAGGTGATGTCCGTCGAGCGTGCCGGAGTGCCAGGCCTTCGCCGTGGCCGCCAACTCCGGCGCGAACGGCTGACCGGTCAGGGTGGTGCGTGGGGCCAACTGGGCACCACTATGGATACGGCGCTTGGCCTCCGCGGGACTGACCCGCAGCACGTCGGCAAGGATCCGGTGGCTTCGCCCGCCGAGGGTCTGCTCGTCGCGGCGGTCCACCGCCACCGCGCCGTCATAGGCACAGGCCGTGACCCGCCGGCGCACGCCTTCCAGACGATCCAGCCCCTCCAGCAGTTCAGTCACCGCGAGGGCGTCCCAGTCCACTGTGCCGAGGGCCTGCACGGCCGCGTCCAGACCGGCGACCACATCGGCAATCGAACTCATGTGCGAAACGCTACGCCGCCGCATCGACAAATTCGTCCCCCCGAACCAGCGGCTGGGGATGAACACGCGACTGGGGATAACCCGTCGGCGCGCGCGGGACAGCCTGGCCGAGAACGGCTGGGCGCGGTCTCCGCTACGCCTTGATCCGGATCTCTCCTGGTTTCCACAGTCCACTGCGCACGGCGGTGCCCAACTCCAGTTCCGCCGGAACGGCGTCGACGATGGTGTCGAATTTGCGCAGCGAACCCCAGTCCCGGCCCCAGTCGTCGGAGAGATACGTGGCCATCACGCTCGCCCGCAGCAGCAGATCGCTGATTCCAAGCAGACCGCCGTTGCGTCCGTCCTGCCAGGAGTCGGTGTCGTTCTTCTTGGCCAGGTAGTCCGGGGTGATTCGGTACTTCGGAACCTGCGCAACGCCGTTGGAGTGCAACATCGGTTGCTGGCACGGGAAAGCCAGGCCCACCGCCCAGTCCATGAGCACCGGTTGCGTCGAACCGACGTACTCCTGAACGGTCTGTAACTGCGGTACCCGCGGCGGGGTCACCGCGACCCAGTCGCCCTGCGAGAGCGACCTGTCCTCGGCGACAATGCGAACCGCGGTGGCATCGGCGGGAATCACCGACCGCGGGAACCGCAGATTGCGCCAGGACGGCGCCGGGCCAAGGTCATACGGCGCCACCCGGCCCGCGGCCACAACGCCGTCCGGGCCGGGCCGGGCATACTCCAACTCGACGACCTGGCCGTCGGTGAAGGCGTTGAGCACACTGTTGCCGGCGATCGTCCCGGCGGCGGTCACCACCACCAGAGGGTGCCCGTCGTCATTGGGCGGCAATTGGTACCAGGCCGACGTCAGCAGGCTCTCCTGCTGGCCGGTGTCGACGTAACTGCCCGCCACCGGCACCCGCGCCGGATCCAGCTTGTAGGGCAGCGGAATCCGCGACCCGTTGACGCCCGGTTTGCTCAGCTTGAACGGACCCTCCCAGTCATGGTCGATGCCCGGTGTCGGGTTGTTCACCCGAATCGCCTCGGCCACAATCTTTTCCGGGACCCCGTTAGCGGTGAAACCGACCGGTTTCTCCCCACCGAGGGCACCTAGGGGACCGTAATCGCCGGGCAACGGCGTCAAAAAGCCGGCATTCGGATCCGGTTCGACGAGGACGTTGTCGGCGAGCCCGCAGCCGCCCGCCAGCGCTCGGACGTTGGCCAGACCATTGGAGTAGGTCGGATACTGACGGATCATTCCCGCCGTCATCGACGCGAAGAAGACCAGAACCATGAATCCGGCCACCCACGGGATCGGTGCAGCCGTGACCGCTCGGGTGAGTCTGCCCTCACCGTGCCGGCGGGAGGTGATGTGCAGCCACCCGGTGTAGAACGCCGACAGTGCGAATAGCCCTAAAAACACTGCGCTGACGCTTATCCCACCGAACTGCGGCATCGAGTTGTTGAACGGGATCCCGTAGCTGGACACGTACCACCAGCCATTGGTGGTGGCGAAGGTCAGGGCGAGCAGGAACAACAGTGCGGTGACGACTGCCATCCGGTTGCGTGACCAGCGCAGAACCGAGGGCGAGACCAGCACGGTGGCCACCGCGGCCATCGCGGCGCCGACGGCGGCGAACAATCCGAAGTGGTGCACCCACTTGGTGGGGGTGAACATCAGGGTGAACATCGTCGCGAAGATGACGCCCATCAACCGCCAGGCCGGTCCGCGCGCCACACCCGGAATGCGCTTGCGCCGCAACATGATAAACATCGAAATGAACAGCGACAGCGCGGTGATCAGGAAGCCGAACCGCCGCGAAAGCGAACCGTCGACGGTCGGCAGGATCAGGTAGAAGTAGCGCAGGTTCTCGGTGTACCACTCCTGGCTGGGCCCGATCTCGGTGCGGATCCGGGTGGCCTCCAGCACGGTGGCCAGGGTCTGGTCGGCGAAGACGACCGTCAGGATGACGGTGCCGGCCGCCAGCAGGGGTGCCACCAGCGGCCAGGTGCCCACAACCGCCTTCCGGCGCCGAATGATACGCAGAATCGGCCGACCGCCGGCGATCAGCGCCGCCACCGCGATCAGGCCGGTCGGTTGAATGCCGAGGGTGAATGCGGCGGTGATGATCGCCAGCGCGAACGGGGTGAGCCGTCCGGAGGTGATGGCCCGTTCGATCAGCACGTAGGTGATCAGCGCGCCGGTGGTGATCTGCCCCTCCGGTCGAAGGCCGTTGTCGAAGGGCATCCAGGCCGCCAGCAGTACCAGGCCGGCCGCCCACAGGGCGGGCCGACTGGACGCCACCGCGGGGCCCAGCCGGGGCAACACCTCGCGGGAAAGCAGCAGCCAGCAGATCAACGAGCAGACCAGGTCCGGAAGCCGTATCCAGATGCTGGCGGTGCTGACGTGGGTCATCAGCGCGAGCACGTTGTAGTACCAGCCGAACGGATCCTCCGAAACCCCGAACCAGCGGAAGTAGTTCGACATGTACCCGGCCTGGTCGGCTACCCGGGCCATCCCGAGGATGTAGCCGTCATCGGAGGAGTTGGCGCCGATCACGTACCAGACCAGGAATGCCAGCACCACCGTCACGTCGACTGCGGTCAAGGTCCGCCACCGGGTCGGGATGAGCCGGTGCATCCGATGACCGTCGAGACGATCCAGGCGCCACAGGGCAACCACCGCCACCACGGTGGCCGCCATCGCAAACAGCATCGCGGCAAGTTTCAACGCCGTCGGCCGGGTGGTGAACCGGGTGTCGACGGTGGCCGAGACGGAAAGCCCCGGCGGCGCGGGTCCGGTCAGGTCGGTGAACACTCCGACGATGGCAGGCCGCAGGTTGGGATCCTTGAAACCGCTGCGCAGATCGGTGTAGCCGGTCTGGGGGGAATCCTCATCCTGCTCTGCGACGTCCTGCGGATCCGGCTCGACGCCGATGAAGGTGGCGAACGTGCCCTCCTCGGTGGAGGTGATCTCGATCCGCTGGCAGGCCGCTGCCTCGACCTTCGACCGCGGCACGCTGGCCACCACAACATTGCGATCGGTGATGTCGACCCGTTCGGAGTCCACGGTCACGAACAGGGAGTTCAGCGTCGCGTCTTTGGCCTTCTGCGGCGCCAGACCCAGGACCATCCCGCCCTTGGCCGGCATGGACCGGATCACCTCGCAGGGCACGGTGGCGTTCACCGACACTGGGGTGAGCGAGATGAGCGGCGCGCTGACGTTACTGAGCTGGCCGTTCTGCGGCCAGTTCAGCGTCGCGGTCGTCTGCACCACCGGGAGCAACGGGGTGAGCACCGCCAGCACGAAACCCAGTAATCCGGCGACGGTGGCGACCATCCGCGTCACCTTTACCCGGTCAGCGGCGGCCCGGGCGTTAGCGGTCAGAACCTGGGTCATGGCAGAGCTCGAATCGGTCCGTTGCGGCTCCAGCCGAACACCCGCATGGAACCTTCCTCGACGACGGCGTCCGGTGACTGTGCGGCCGGAACCCGTCGGACGTAACGTTCGATCTCACCCCAGTCGCGGTACCAGTCGTCGCGCAGGTACGTCGGCACCGTCATGGTGCTCAGCAGAGCCTGGATGAACAGGTAGGGTCCACCTGCGCGGGCGGTCTGCCACATATTCGAGGACACCACAACCTGTTTGAGGTTGGGCCGGATCCGGTACTCGGGCACCTCGGCGATGCCGAGGCGTTGGGCGAACGGCCGTTGGCAGGGGAATTGCGCGGCGCTGGCGATGTCCATCAGGACCGGGGTCTGACTGCCGATGTACTCCTGCGCGGTCTGCAGGAGGGGCGCCCGGGGCGGGGTGAACCCGAACCACTGCTCATTGGACAGGTTGGGGTCATCGGCGACGATACGCGCCACGTTGGCCTCCGGCGGCGCGTCGGCCAGCGGGAAACGCAGGTTGCGCCAGGCCAGTTGCTCCTGGGTGTCGATCGGGTACATCTTCTCCAGAGCGGTGAACGACCCGTCGGCGGCCCGCACCCCCCACTGCAGTTTCAGGGACTGCCCGTAGTGGAACTCGCCCTCGTCGTCGTAGTACCAGATCGCACCAGCGGCGGCGACGGTGATCAGCGGGCGCTCCGGCGAGCGGGCAGGCAGTTCGTACCACGCCGAGGTGGCTTTGGCCGCCAGGGTGTTCTGCTTGTAGCTGCCCATCACCGGGGTGGTCTTGGGGTCCATACCGAAGGGTAGGAAAACCCGCGAGCCGTTCACCCCCACCGGGCCGTAACCGCCGCCCGTGCCGCCGGAGAATCCGATCCCGAAGCTCGCCTTGTTCGGCGAGCCGTCGGAGTTGACGGTGCCCGGG
>VERS01000232.1 GCA_018882545.1 Mycobacterium sp. | reverse complement strand
TCTCGACGACGTAGGCCGGGTGCGCGCCGATGTCCACGATCGTCGAGAACAGCGGCGCGCACCCGGCCTACGTCGTCGAGAAGATCAAGGATCAGCCGGACGGCTTCGGTTACGACGTGCGCCGGCAGAGCATCGTCGACATGCGCGAAGCCGGCATCCTCGATTCCGCCGGCGTGCTGACGAAAGCGATCGAGGTGGCCGTCCGCAGCAGAGCGAGGGTGTGTTCGCCGTTGTCGTGGGCGAACCCGGTGAACAGCTTCTGTCCACGTCCGAACTCCATGCCACCTTTGGGGTCGACCACCAGCAGGCGGACGTGGCCCGTTCGGACGCAGGGGGCCAGCCCGGCGATGATCGACCACAGCACGGACCCTTTCCCGGATCCGGTCGCACCGGCAACGAGGATGTGCTGGCCCAGTACGGGCAGATTCCACCAGGCTCCGGCGTCGGTGACACCCAGTCGGAGTTGCGCGGAGTCCACCGCGGCGTTAGCGGCGGGGTGCGGCAGGGGGATCGGGGCCGCCAGCGGATCGCCGTGATGGGCGGTGATGCTGATCGTGCCGGGCTGGACCGGGCGGATGGTGACCCGGCGGGCGCGTAGGGCCTCGGCCAGTGCGTCGGATCGGTTCTGCCAGTCACCGACTGATTGGCCGGTCAAAAGCCGCGTGACGAGGACGTCGCTGGTCGCGCCGATGGTGACCGAACGCAGCGCCGGCACCAGGGTGCGGCTTTCCAGTATGGCGGTCAGGCCGCACAGGGTGCAGATCGCGGACCATCGACCGCGGTAAATCCACCAGGTGCGCCACTGCGTCCGCAGCCGCAGGCTTAACCACTGCCGGAAGGTGTTGGGAGACAGCAGGAACCAGGCAAACAAACCCATTCCCGACCACAATGCCGTTAACAGGCCGAACAGCGGCCCGTAGCTGACCGAGATCCACATGCTGGCGATAGTGGGGAGGCTGATCATTGGGAACAGGATCGACGCCCAGATCAACGCGGCCGTCGCCTTGGCGAGGGCAATTGTGATCACGATGATGGTGTCGTCGAAGTCGGATCCGTTGCCGCGAGAGTTATTGGAACGCTTAGATTTTGATGGTGCAGCCATGACAGTGCCTTTCGAGAGTCAGACGCGATGGGAGACGCGACCGGGGTGGCAGGGGTGAGCGCACGGCCGCAGCCGCTCGGTTGGGTACGGTTCTGCGCTCACCCCTTCGCCCACGGGGGTCAGGCGGCGGGTTTGCCGGTGCTGCTAGCGGTGCTGGCGGAGGTCACCCTGGGGCTGGCGGCGACGCCGGCCACCGGGGCACCCGAGCCGCGGATCGCCTCAGCCCTGAACGCGATCCCGCTGCGACCGTCCTGACTCCAGGGCAAGGCCACCAGGCCGTCGACCTGGACCGGTTGGCCGACCATCAGATTCGGGTCACCCGCAACCGTCACGGCGATCACGTCGCCGCCCGACGCGTCCAGCGCCATCAACTGGACCTGCCACAGCGGCTGGCCGGTCTCCCGATCCACCCTTGGCTGGCCCGAGTCGAATGCAATCCGAGGTTCCGGTGCCCGGGTGCAGATGAATGACACCTCACTTGTCGCGATACGTAGTTTCATCCCTTTGTTCTCCTGTCTTTCCTGCGTGTGCGTTTCACGGCCGTTTGTGACCGCACATTCAGACCACCACCGGGCGAGGGCCCTCGTAAGTGAGAGGCAGTGAGAGCACGTGAGTTCGGAAGCGCGCAAATTTTGTGTCCGTTAGAACTCCTGGGGTGCCTGAAAATTGATCGGTGGCTGATTCCGCCTCCGCCCGTCCCGCGGCCTCCCAGCGGCTGTGCGATGCGCGGGGTGAGTGGGGTTGGAGCCAGACCGACCTCGCCGCCGAGGTTGCGAAGAAGCGGGCCGTCCGAAATTGCAGGCCGGTATTGGAGGAATCGCTGCGCCGTCAAATCGTCGCGTTCGAAAACGGCGCCAGGCCCGGCCCCGAGTGGCGATCACTTCTCGCCGATGCGCTGCAAGTCGACGAGGACTACCTGTTTGGCCTCACCGTTGACATCGCGCTGCCGCGCCCACAGTTCAGCCATGTGACGGTCGATCGAGACTTCGTCGACGTTCTCCTGGGCCAGCAAGCCACGTATTACCGGGCCGAACACATGCTCGGGCCTGCGTACGTGCGTGACCTTGTTGATCACAGCCGGGCCACGATCGAGAACGCCCTTTCCTTCGCGCCACCCGCCCTTCGTGATGACGTACGCCGTGCGGCTGGCCTGTACTCGGAATTCGCCGGCTGGATCGCCCAGGACAGCGGCGACTACATCACCGCGGCGCGGCACACTAACCGTGCGCACGATCTCCTACGAGCAGCCGAACCGACGCTGCGAGCGATGATCTTGATGCGGCGCTCCAACGTCGTCATTCGCGAGGACCCCTTCCTCGCGGTCGACCTGGCCGCAGACGCGGCCAGGCTGATCCAGGGCCAATCGGTGGGCCGGCTTGCCGCGAGCATCGCCCGTCAACAGGCGTTAGCCGCAGTGGCCAGCCGCGACAGTGCCACTTTTCGCGAACACGCCGAACGCGCACTAGACCTGGCCGCGGCTGAGCCTGTTCCTGATGATCGGGCCGTCTACGCCCATACCGCCTACGTGGCCGCTGAACTGTCGGCCGGATACCTCGCCACCGGCGATGCCGATACTGCGGCTGAGTTGCTATTGGCGCACGAGGGCCACTGGAATACCGCACAGCGCCGCGATAGAGCGGTCGCCGGGACCAGGTTGCTCCGGATCCTCATCGTTCAGGGTGACTACCGCGCGGCCGACCGGCATTTGACCCATGCCGTCGACGATTACCGGGCCGCGCCCTCGGACCGGGCTCGCCAAGAGTTGCGGTTATGCCGCAAGATCATCCGTGACCGCGCTCGTTGCGCACAGAGCCCGGACCTGCAGACCTTGCGTAACCGCATCAACACCGTCCTACAGGAGGGCGCCGCAGCGTGACTGGAATCGTGCCGATACTTCCCGATGGGACCACCGCAGATGCCGCGGCGATGCGCGGCGCCGTCGCTGTCCTGCCAGTCGGCTCGTTCGAACAACACGGCCCTCATCTGCCGTTGGCGACCGACACCCTGATCGCAGTGGCCATCACCGCTGCTATCGCCCGCCACCATCGGGTACTCCAGCTGCCCCCGATCACGTATGGCTGCTCCCACGAGCACGCTGCGTTTCCTGGCACCATCAGCATCAGCGCCGCCACCCTGGCGGCAGTCGTCGACGACATCGCCGAATCCTGCGCTCAGCAGGACGTCAGTGCCCTCATCATCGTCAACGCGCACGGCGGTAATGCAGTGCTGACAAACGTCGCTCAGCAGGCGAGCGTTCACGGACCGCTGCGTATCGGGCTCTACCCCAGCCGCGAGGACTGGGCCGAAGCGCGCACCGCAGCGCATATCAGCACCAACAGTCACGACGACATGCACGCCGGCGAACTCGAAACGTCCGTCATGCTCGCCGCGTACCCGGACTATGTGCGCGACGGTTGGAGCGCGAACGACCACTCCGCACCAGATCGCCGGTACCTGTCAACTCTCGGCATCAGCGCCTACACCGAGACCGGCGTAATTGGCCATCCATCCAAGGGGACAGAGGAAAAGGGATTGGGTGCCCTTGACCACCTCGGCGCCGCCGCCGGAACCCTGATCGGCCTGCTCACGTCGACAGACGACTAAAAGCTGCGCCGTGGCGGCTCCCGTCCGCTGCGCTCCCGTCCGCCACCACGGACCGAATCAGCCCTGCCGTAACGATTCCCGCCGATAGAGTCCTCGAGACGGCGCTGTGAGAACTTTCTTTACTGCTATCCAGGTTCGGTGTAATTGATCCCGGGGCGGGTTCCTGGTTGGTGATGTTAGGCGACGGCTCCGGCATTGGTCGTGGGTTGGTGGCGCCGGTTGGCGGGTCGGATGGTTTGGTGGCCAGGGGCTTCGGAGTTTTGTCCCTCTGCGCGAGGCGCCACCCGGGTCGACATCGTCGGTTGTCGATACCTGTGGGGCGGTGCGCTCATGCTTGTCGACGTTGTGTCATGTCTATCGACAGTGGGGGTTCGAACTCGGCCTGGGCGGTTTCCCCGCGGACGGTTTCCGATCTTTTCGGGAGGTGCTATCGTTTCAGGCCATCTAGCCTGTGGCGTCCTGTCTGGTTGAAGGCACCTTTGACCAGATTGTGATGATTGCGATGCACGCTTTCGTGGCGGGATCCGTGGCTGTGGGCCGTGTTGGGGTGTGTGGCGTACTGGGGCCCGGCCCGGCTGTCCCCCTTTTTTCAGCAGTCGTCGTCCCGGTGATCGCGAGGGTCGCGTCGTTGTCCGGCATCTCTGCGGTCGCGGTGGAAATTATTTGATTGCAATGGTTGTGCTTCGACGACGGACAGGATTTCGACGATGACTGAGCACCGTGAACTCCAGGGCGGGGCGGGTGGTGGGCTGCGGCGGGCGACCGGCGAGGGCACGGGTCGGGGGCGGCTGCGGCCCTATGCCTGGCTCGGGGTCGGTGCGGTGGGTGTCGGTCTGGGTGTGGGGGCTGTGCTGAGTGCGGGGGTGGCGCACGCCGATGGTGGTCGCGGGGACTCCTCATCGTCGCGGTCGGCGGAGTCGCGGTCGGCGGAGTCGGTGTCGGCGGGGCCTGAGAAAACCGGCCCGGTGCCGTCGCGGCGGGCGGGCGCGGTGTCGGGGTCGCGGGCGGGTAGGGCCTCGGGTGCGGCGGTGGCGCCGGCGGCGTCGGCGTCGGCGTCGGTGGTGCGCCCGGCGGGCAGTGCCCGCGTCGGCGCGGACGCCGAGGTGGCGGTGCGTGCCCCGATCGCATCGGCTGGTGGCCGGCAGCCTGCGGGGGCGCCGGCGGCGACGGTGCCGACGCCGAATGCGTTGTTG
>VERS01000231.1 GCA_018882545.1 Mycobacterium sp. | reverse complement strand
CCTCACCGACCACCGCGACCCGGTCGGTGAAGGGGGCCAGCATCGCCTTGAGACCCTCGATGACCATCTCGTGGTCGTCGACGAGCACCACCCGCACCGGCATGCGCCTAACGGTAATGGCCGTCAGCCCCGCAAGTCCCCCGCCCCGATCCCCCGGTCGGGGGATGAACGGGGCCGGTGGCGGCCAGATACTGATCGGCATGACATCGAGTTGCCCGTCGTTCTGGTGGGAGCGCGCCGGCCGCGCACCCATCGGCGTTCCCGGCCTGGAGGGCGTGATCTTCTCCCTGGACGGGGTGCTCGCCGATCCGCGGGCCGATCACGAACTGTTCGCCGAGCTGGTCTGGGACCTGCACTGTGCGGGCATCCGGGTGGCGGTGGCAACCGCGCATCGCGGGTCGATGGTGCACCGGTCGGTGCGCGAGATGCTCGGCGACGGCGCGGTGGAGGTGATGGTCACCGGCGACGACGTCGACGCTGCGAAGCCGGACCCGCAGATCTACCACCACGCCCTGTGGGAACTCGGGCTGCGGGCCGAAAAGGTTCTTGCCGTGGAGGATTCGGCCGACGGTTTGCGCGCGGCTCTGGCTGCCGGGTTGGCCGCGGTGGTGGTCACCACCGAGCGGACCCGCAGCGACGACTTCACCGGCGCGGCCGCGGTGCTGCCCGGCTACGACGGCCCCGGGGCGCTGTCCGTGCGCCGCTGCCGGCGGCTGTGGGAGGACTGGCTGCTCGGCGTCCGCTCCCCCGCCATGACCGCCTGAGCGGCCCGGGCCGAAACCCCTAGAGCACCGAAAGCGGAACTTCCCCCGCGGGGCTGGCCGCGATCATTGGACCCCGTTCGATGTCGGTCCAGACATCCAGCGTCCACCGGCCGTCTGCCGGCTTGATGACCTGCAGGACGTCGCTGACCTGCCAGCGATCCCAGCCGGTGACGGTGACGCTGGATGATTTGCCGTCCGCGCCGGTCACCGAGAAGACCGCGGTGTCGTTTAGGGGACCCGCGCCGGTGCTCAGATATTTCGCACCCGGGGTGCCCGTCAGGTCGAAAACCACTGTGTCACGGCCGGATTGGGCGGCGCCGTCGATCGTCAAAGATATGTCGTAGCCGCTGATGGTGTAGGCGTCGCTGCCAGCGCCGCCATTGGCCGCATAGGATCCGGGCTGGCTGAACACGAACAGGTCGTTGCCGGCCTTGCCGTCGTCGGACAGGTTGACGAAGAAATCGTTGGTGGTGTCACCGCCCTTGCCGGCCGCGGTCCGCGGCAGCTGCGGTGAATCCCCGATGAGCTTGTTGGGACTCTTCAACAGCCGGGCGTTGGTGACCAGCCGGATCACGGACTCCTTGTAGCGGTCCATGAAGTGGGTCGCGCCCGGGACGAACTGCAGGAGACCGGTGTAGTCCCGGTGCACGGTGTTGTCGAGATTGACGGCCAGCACACGGCCGGGATCGCGGGATCCGATCTGGGCGACGATGTCGCCGGGGTAGGGCGGCACCCAGGAGGTGTTCGCGTGCTCGAACTGGAACACCCGGGTGCCGAAATTGATCCCCGCGATACCGGAGAGGTCGGGCAGTTTCTTGTCGTCGACGGTCAGCGCACCGATCGCCGCGGGCAGCAACCCCAGAGCTGCCAGCAACCCCGACCCCGCCGCCACCGCCGCGAACGCCGTCGCCTGGGCCGTGCCGGGTTTGGTGGGTTCGATCAGGATGCTCGGGGCGCCGAAGGTGTAGACCGATGTCGCGGCGAGCAGCGCGGTGCGGATCTCCGGCGACCAGCCGCCGACCGAGTCCAGCACCCGCCCGCCTGCTGCCAGCACAGCGGCGGTGTCCGGCCAGAGGTTGCCCTGCGGCGCCAGCAGGTCGGCGAACGCCATCATCGCGGCCGCACCGCCCAGACTGTGGCCGGTGATGATGAACTGGGTCTTCTTCTGGTTCTGCTGGGCTTCGATGAGCTGCCCCACCACCTCGGCCATCAGGGGTTGGACGCTGGCGTAGTAGCGCGACCAACCGTATTCGGCGGCGTTGGCGATCCAGTCGGCGGGCAGCCAATCGTCCGGCGGGACGTTGGAGCCCTCGAAAGCGACCACGAACTGCTCAGTGCCGTCACCGGCCGTCCGTCTACCGGCGAAGGCGTAGCTCTGCATCGACAATCCGGCCTTGACACCGTAGCCGCCGGCGGTCGGCGAGTACCCGTCCGGGCCGAGGGCGGGCCCGCTGATTCCGATGCCCTGCCAACCGGTGTTCTGCACCAGTCCGGTGAACGCGCCGTCCTGGCGGTGCTTGTAGGCAAGTTCGGAGAAGACGCTGGCGAGCAGAACGTCGCCGTAGGCGAAGTTTGGGTTGACGGCGACCGCCACCCGGTCGTCATCGACGATGGTCGCCGTGGCCGAGGCCAGCACCACTCCGGTCAGTTGGTTCGGCGGCGTCGCGGCGGCCCCGACGGCCGCGGCCGACGCCGCCCGGGGTGCCCAGGTGGCAACGATCTGGAGGCTGAACGTCTCGGACACTTCGCCGACCGGATCGTCGATCAGGGTGACGCTGACATCCCGGGCGGTCTGGCCCGGCGCAAAGGTGAGGAATCCCGAGGCGGCCTGATAGTCAGCCCCCGCGGTAGCGCGCGCGTCGAGCTCTGCGGTTTCGACACCGGGATTGCTCAGCGCACCCGTCGTGGTGTACCCCACGGTCACCGTCGACTCGTAGGCCCGATCCAGGGTCACCGTGAAGACCACCCGGGGATTGTTCTCGTCGACCTGGGCGTCGCCCACCGACACGGCCGGCACCGTCGGCACCGTCGGGAACAGATTTCTTCGGAGCAGAAGCAAAGCGCCGGAAAGGAATTCGTTGACCGGGTTAGCAGGGAGGCCGGAAAGCCAGTTGGCGACCCCGTCAATGAAGCGGGCCGCCCGCACGACGGCGTTGACCGTCTGTTGCCGGACGGGCACCCCGGCCTGATCGCCGAGAACCCAGCAGTTGGGGCAGCGCTGGGCAGCGGCGGTGGCCAGTGGGGGGGCCGGGTCGGGCGCCGGGTCGGGGGCCGCCACCGGCGTCGCCCCGGTGGGGACGGCACTTGCCGCCCGCGGGACCGGCGCGGCGGGCGGGGACTCGAGGATCGGGGTGGGTGCCACCTCCCCTGCGGTCGCTGCGCTGGGCGACGCCGGGCCCGTCGGCCGGTCATGAGCGGGCGCCTGGGTGATGGAGTCGCGAAGTGCTGACCGGGCCTCGGCCAGCGGGGCTTCGACCGCAACGTCGCCGCGACGCCCCCGGACCACCTCCGGGCCGGCGGTGGCTCGGCTCCGTCCGGCGCCCACCCGGGCGGGTCCAGCCGCCCCGCCGACCGCGGGAGCGGCGGCGGCCCGGCGCACCGGCTGGCTGGGCGGGGAATCCGACTCCTGGACCTGGTCCTCGCCGGCCGCCGGCCGGCCGTCACCCGCAGCGCCATCGGCGACCGCTACGGGGTGCGGGCCGGCTAGCGACATCCCGATCGCGAATGCCGCCGCACCCAGGCCGGCGCTGGTCTTTCTCATCATGTGCCCGTCATGACTGCGCGCTCTGCCCGCAGGCGGCCAGCACCAGTTCCCTGACCCGCGCTGCGTCGGCCTGTCCCTTGGTGGACTTCATCACCGCGCCGACGATCGCCCCGACGGCCTGGACTTTGCCGCCGCGAATCTTCTCGGCGATGTCGGGATGGGCGGCCAGCGCGTCGTCGACCGCCGTCTGGATCAGCGAGTCGTCGCGGACCAACGCCAGACCGCGGTCGGCCATCACCTGTCCGGGGTCCCCCTCCCCGGCCAGCACCCCCTCGACCACCTGCCGAGCCAGCTTGTTGGACAGGGTGCCGTCATCGACGAGTTTGATGACGGCCGCCACCTGGGCGGGGGTGATGGCCAGCGCGTGGAGTTCCACGCCGGACTCGTTGGCCTTCTGGACCAGGAAGTTGCCCCACCACGCCCGGGCCGATTCGCTGGCCGCGCCATGGGCCACCGTGGCGGCGACCAGTTCCACCGCGCCGGCGTTGACCAGATCGCGCATCACCTCGTCGGAGACACCCCACTCCTGCTGAATCCGGTTGCGCGCCAACCACGGTAGCTCCGGGACGGTGGCCCGCAACCGCTCCACGAGTTCAGCGCTCGGCGCCACCGGTTCCAGGTCGGGTTCGGGGAAGTAGCGGTAGTCCTCGGCGGTCTCCTTGTCCCGGCCCGGCGAGGTGTAGCCGTCCTCGTGGAAATGCCGGGTCTCCTGGTGCACCGTTCCGCCGGCCTCCAGAACCGCCGCCTGGCGCCGCATCTCGTAACGCACGGCCACTTCGACGCTCTTCAGCGAGTTGACGTTCTTGGTCTCGGTCCGGGTGCCGAACTGCTGCCGGCCGATGGGCCGCAGCGAGACGTTGGCGTCGCAGCGCAGTGAACCCTGATCCATCCGAACGTCGGAAACACCCAACGCGCGCAACAGATCCCGCAGCGCGGCCACATAGGATCGGGCGATCTCGGGTGCTCGGGCGCCGATGCCCTCGACCGGTTTGGTGACGATCTCGATCAGCGGCACCCCGGCCCGGTTGAAGTCCAGCTGCGAGGTGGTGGCGCCATGGATGCGGCCGGTCTCGCTGCCGATGTGGGTCAGCTTGCCGGTGTCCTCCTCCATGTGCGCACGCTCGATGCCGACGGTGAACGTGGTGCCGTCCTCGCACGGCACCTCCAGGAACCCGTTGACCGCGATCGGCTCGTCGTACTGCGAGATCTGGTAGTTCTTCGGCATGTCCGGGTAGAAGTAGTTCTTCCGGGCGAACCGCGACCAGCCGGCGATCTCGCAGTTCAGCGCCAGCCCGATGCGGATGGCCGACTCCACGGCGGCCGCGTTGAGGGTCGGTAACGCACCGGGCAGGCCCAGGCATACCGGGCAGACCTGGGT
>VERS01000230.1 GCA_018882545.1 Mycobacterium sp. | reverse complement strand
GGCTGGTGACCGAGCCGTTCATGGTCCAGTGCCCGGAGTTGTGCGGGCGCATCGCCAGTTCGTTGACCACCAAACCACCACCGACGGTCTCGAACAGTTCGACCGCCAGCACCCCGACGACGCCGAGTTCGGCGGCGATCCGCAGGCCGAGCCGCTCCGCCTCCGCACCCGCCTCGTCCGACAGGCCGGGCGCAGGTGCCAGCACAGTAACGCAGATCCCTTGCCGCTGAACGGTTTCCACCACCGGCCAGGCTGCACCCTGGCCCAGTGGCGAGCGGGCCACCAGCACCGCCAACTCACGTCGCATCGGCACGCGTTCCTCGGCGAGCACCGGCACCCCCTCGGCCAGGTAGCCGGCCACCGCCGCGCGGGCCGCGGCGAGGTCGTCGGCGAGCACCACCCCGCGGCCGTCGTAGCCGCCGCGGACGGTTTTGACCACGATCGGCCCACCCACCTCGGCGGCGAAGGCGTCGACGTCGTCCGGGCCGCTCACTTCGGTGAACCGCGGCACCGGAGCGCCGAGTTCGGACAGCCTGCGGCGCATCGCCAGTTTGTCCTGGGCGAAGACCAGCGCTTCGGGGGCGGGCAGCACCGGCACGCCCTCGGCGACCAGCGTGTGCAGCAGTTCGGTGGGCACATGCTCATGGTCGAAGGTCAGCGCCTGCGCCCCGGCCGCGGCGCGCCGCAGCGCATCGATGTCGGTGTGGGAGCCGATCAGCACGTCCGGGCTGACCTGGGCGGCCGGGTCGTCGGGGCGGACCGCCAGCACCCGCAGACTCTGACCGAGCGGAATCGCGGCCTGATGGGTCATCCGGGCCAGCTGCCCGCCGCCCACCATCGCCACCACCGGTCCGTTCGGCACGAGCCCTATGGTGGCACGCCGACCCGGATTGGGACCGTGCGACTGACATTTTGCTGGCGCTGTCCTGCCTCCTGACCTGCGAAGCTACGGTGCGAGCGGGCGTTTTCCGTAGAATCGTGGATTATGTCCTTCGCTGACGCGACGATCGCCCGGCTGCCCGGGCCGGTCCGGCCCTTTGCCGAGCGGCACCACGAGCTGATCAAGTTCGCGATCGTCGGCGCCACCACCTTCGTCATCGACTCGGTGATCTTCTACACCCTCAAGCTGACGATCCTGGAGCCTAAGCCGGTCACCGCGAAGGTGATCGCCGGCATCGTCGCGGTGATCGCCTCCTACATCCTCAATCGGGAGTGGAGTTTCCGCGACCGCGGCGGCCGCGAGCGTCACCACGAGGCGCTGCTGTTCTTCGGTGTCAGCGGCGTCGGCGTCGTCCTGGCGATGCTGCCGCTGTGGCTGTCCCGCTACGTCCTGCATCTGCAGACCCCGCACGTGTCGCTGACGGTGGAGAACATCGCCGACTTCCTGTCGGCCTACCTCATCGGCAACCTGTTGCAGATGGCGTTCCGGTTCTGGGCGTTCCGGCGCTGGGTGTTCCCCGACGAGGTGGGCGACGATCCCGATCGGGCGCTGGAGTCGACGCTGACGACCGGCGGCATCATCGAGGCCCTCGAAGACGAGTTCGAGGCCCGCGAGGCGCGACGGTCGGTGGTCACGCCGCTGCACCGGACTCCCCCGGCCGCCTGAATCTCCACCGGCACCCACGACGTCATACGACGTCACGATCACCGGCACATCGCCGGAACCCTACTGACCATCCGGGTCGTCGAACACCTCGTGGTAGAGCAGCGAGTGGACGTACTCGACCTGCGGGATGTCGTCGAACTCCAACGGGTCCTGGGACGCCGACTCGATGACGAGGGTTCCGGCCCGCACCATCCGGTCGAGCACACCGTGCCGGAACTCCACGCTGTTGATGCGGGCCAGCGGGATGTCGATACCCGACCGGGTGAGCAGTCCCTGCCGGTGCATCACCCGCCGATCGGTGATGACGAAATGCGTTGTCCTCCAGATCAGGAAGGGCCGCAGCGTCAACCAGAGCACCAACACCAGCCACAGCGCGCCGATGACGCCCGCGACCACCTGCCGGGTCCGCGGATCCCAGTCGGTGCGGCTGACCACGGCGGCAGCGAACGAGGCGGCGGCCGTGCAGAGCAGCAGGGCTAGCACCGGCCCGACCAACCGCTTCCAGTGCGGGTGGCGGTGCAGCACCACCTGCTCGTCGTCGGTCAACACGCTCTCTGGATAGCCCATCGCGTTCTCCTATCGTGTGTTCTCCTATCACATGGGCCAAACCCCCCTCTACGACGCCTTCCAGCGTTTCCTGGCCGACCCCGGCGTCCCGTTCTGCGTCCCCGGCCACAAACGCAACCCCGATCTGATCGACGCCTTCCTGGCCCTGGACGTGCCGCACTACCTCGGCGTGGAAGACCGGCGGGTGTCGACCCGGCGACTGGCGACGGCCGAACGGCTGGCCGGCGAACTCTGGGGCGCGGACTGGTGCGGCTTCTCGGTGCAGGGCTCCTCACACGGCAACGAGGCGATCTGCCTGACCCTGGGCAAGCCCGGCGACAAAGTCGTCGTCGCCCGCACCATCCACAAATCGTTGTTCTTCGGTCTGGTGCTGGCCGGCCTTGTTCCGGTCTGGGTCCGCCCCGACATCGACGAGCAGACCGGGCTGTCGGCGGGTATGCCCGTGGACCGGGTCCGCGAGGCGCTGCAGGCCCATCCCGACGCCAAGGCGGTCCTGCTGGTGGAGCCCAGTTACGTCGGGGGTGTCTCCGATGTGGCCGCGCACGCCGAACTGGCCCACGACCATGGCATCCCACTGGCTGTCGACGCCGCGTGGGGGGCTCACCTGGGTTTTCATCCCGACCTGCCGCCGCACGCCATCGCCGCCGGCGCGGACATCATGGTCACCAGCATCCACAAGCAGGTCACCGGGTTCACCCAGTCCTCGATGGTGCTGGCCCAGGGCGAGCGCATCGACCTGGAACGGCTGGAAGCCGCGTTCGAGGGGCTGCACACCACCAGCCCGTCGGGCGGCATCTTCGCCAGCATCGACCTGACCCGTGAACTGCTGGCCGAACGCGGCGAGGAACTGCTCGACCGCGCGATCGCCCTCGCCCGCGACGCGCGGATGCGTCTGGAGCAGGTTCCCGGCCTGGGTGTGGTGGGTCCGGAGCTCACCGCGCGCGCCCCGGCGCTGTTGATGCAGGATCCGACCAAGATCGTGCTGACGCTCAACGGCACCGGCGCCGACGGGCAGATCGTCGCCGACGCACTCGAGCAGCGGGGGCTGCGGCTGGAGTACGCCGACCGCGACACCTTCTGCCCGGTCATCACCCTGGGCGACACCCGGGAGACAGTGGACTTCATGGTCAGCGAGATCATCCGCGCTATCGGCGAACACCGGGGATCACCCAGGGCTCTGGTGCCGATCACCGCCTGGACCGTGCAACCGGACACCGCGATGAGTCCACGGGACGCCTTCTTCGCCGACCACGAACGGGTACCGGCCGAAGCGGCGATCGGTCGCATCGCCGCCGAGACCGCCGCGCCCTACCCGCCGGGGGTGCCCGCGCTGGCACCCGGCGAGCGGGTCCGGGCGAGCACACTGGCGGCGCTGCAGGCCGAGGCCCGCAGCGGCACCCGGATCGCCTACTGCGGGGACCCGATGTTGGAGACCGTGCTCGTCGTGCGGGAGTGAACCGACCCCCGCACCCCCTAGTGGGTGGCGGCGATCTGAATCGCCGAAACCGTCATGACCAGGCAGATAGCCAGCATCAGCCCGACTGCGGCCAACCCGAGGGCCCTGACCGGTTGCTTCTCGGCACCCGCGTCGCTCTCGGTGAGCCCGGCCGGCCACATCAGCATCAGCGCCGAGGCGAAGATCGCTGTCCCGAACACCGTGAACGCCCAGGTATAGGTGTGCAGCCCGAGCAAGGCCGGGCCGAATCCGGTCGGCTCGCCGGGAACCGGACAGGCGTTGATCAGGATGTGCCGGCCCGCGGCGAGGGCACCGGAGACGGCGAACAGGATCGAGATCGCGTAGTGCCTGACCCGCATCCCCAGGGTGAGGTTCATCGCCGCGCCCAGCGCGACACCGATCATGCAGACCCGCTGCAACTGGCAGAGCTTGCAGGGTTGGTCGCCCTCCCCGAATTGGTAGTACAGCGATGTCGCCAGAACCACCGCGATACCAAGAATCCCAACGATATTGGCGATCCTGGCGGTTTGGATCGCCCGCACCGGAGTCACAGACTCACCCCGATCGGCACATCCGAGAGCAGAACGTAGATCAGCAGCGTGAGGAAGACGCACGCGACCGCGGCGATCCAGGTCCAGCTCTGCCGGAGGATCACGGCAAGCAGGCAGCTGCCTACGAGCGCGAACGCCAAGGCCGTCAGCCAGAGAGTCACGGGCCAAGCATGCACTACCGACTCGACCGCGGAGGGCTTTGCACGTTGCCGGCCGCTACCATCGTGACCCATGACCACGACGGATCCGGACCTCCAACCGGACATCCACACCACGGCCGGCAAACTGGCCGATCTGCGCGGGCGCATCGACGAGACGCTGCATCCGGTCGGCGAGGCCGCTGTCGAGAAGACCCACGCCAAGGGCAAGCTCACCGCTCGCGAGCGGATCTTGGCCCTGCTCGACGAGGACTCCTTCGTCGAACTCGACGCCCTGGCCCGCCACCGCGCGACCACGTTCAACCTTCAGGAGAACCGCCCGGTCGGCGACGGCGTGGTCACCGGCTACGGCACCATCGACGGCCGCGAGGTGTGCATCTTCAGCCAGGACGCCACCGTGTTCGGCGGCAGCCTCGGCGAGGTGTACGGCGAGAAGATCGTCAAGGTCCAGGAACTGGCCATCAAGACCGGCCGCCCGCTGATCGGCATCAACGACGGCGCCGGCGCCCGCATTCAGGAGGGCGTCGTCTCCCTGGGTCTCTACAGCCGGATCTTCCACAACAACATCAAGGC
>VERS01000229.1 GCA_018882545.1 Mycobacterium sp. | reverse complement strand
CCGCCGTGGCACGGCCCGGCGGTGCACACCCCGCCGTAGCCGGTCCAGCTGTATCCGTTGCCGAGCAGGATGCCCGCGTCGGGGTGCTCGGCGGTGCCGTTGCCGACGAGGGGTCTGATGAGGCCGGACGTCGGCGCTGCGTTCGGGATCCGTGCAGCACCCGGGACCGGCCGGGCCGACTTCGTCGCCGCCGCGGCGGCGGGATTCGGGGCGGATCGGGGGCTCTCGGGTGCCTTGGCCCCGCCGCGCCGCGATTCCTGGCCCGCGCCGGCGGCATCCCCGCGATCGGCGTGGGCGACCCCGGCCCCCAGCAGCGCTGCCCCCATTCCGACGCCGAGGATCCCGGCGCCCAGCCACACCGGCAATGGACTGGTTTTCATTGGCATCCTCGATTCCGCGCTCGCCGATCATCTCACTGCCACCGCTCATCTCACTGCCGGCGCAACGGAGTTTCGCGCCCAGCCGATTTGCATACTGGCGTATTCGCATACTGATGTCATGAACGCACCCGCGCTGCAGCGCATCCACCACGTCGCCGTCATCTGCTCGGACTACCGACGGTCCAAGGCGTTCTACACCCAGGTGCTGGGCCTCGGGGTGCTGGCTGAGAACTACCGCGAGCCGCGACGGTCCTGGAAACTCGACCTGGCCCTTCCCGACGGCGGCCAGATCGAACTGTTCTCCTTCCCCGACCCGCCACCCCGGCCGAGTCGCCCCGAGGCGCAGGGCCTGAGGCATCTGGCGTTCGCCGTCGAGGACGTGCAGGTCTGGACCGAACACTTGCGGTCCTGCGGGGTCGCCGTGGAGGAAATCCGGATCGACGAGTTCACCGGCCGCCGGTTCACCTTCTTCGCCGACCCGGATGGGCTTCCGCTGGAACTCTACGAATCCGCCTGCGGCTGAACCCATTTGCGTGCGATCGCGCCCCACGGATCGGCATATCGGCCCGGCCGGCCGCGGTAGGGGGAGCGGCGGGTGAGGAAGGCCCGCGCCAACGGAGCGGCCAGCTGAAGGGCATGGCGCCGCCAGCCCGCCTTCGCGGTCATCTCGGCCAGCAGCTGCGGCCAGGAGTGGTGCTGATGGGCAAGCAGTCGCTGGGCGGTCGCGGTGTCCATCCAGTCGGTGGCGAACCAGGCGTCGTCGTCGTCCGGGTTGCCCAGGCGGCCGGGCGGCAGTCCACCGGCCAGGCCCAGCGCCGCCGCGACGGCCGAGGCGACCTGGCCCTGCAGCAACCGGTGCGTGTCATCCCCGCCGATCAGCAGTGTCGCACCGACGACGTCGGCGGTGACGGCCGCGCCCAGGGCGTGCGCGACGTCGCGAACGTCGATGGTCTGCAGCCGCCCGTCGGAGGGCAGCAGCGCCTCGAAATAGATCAGGTTCGGGTCCATGCGGAGGCTCAGATCCGCGGTGAGCACCCCGCCCAGTCGCAGGATCACCCAGTCCAGCGGGGAATTCCGCACGATCGCCTCGGCGTGCGCCTTGTGCCTGCCGTACTCGTCGCGCGGGCGCAGCCGGGTGTCCGCGGTCAGTAGCCCGGTCACCCGGTGGGGATTGCGCGGGCCGTAGACGGCGATGCTGGAGGCTTGGATGAACCGGGGCCGAACGGCCTGCCCCGCAGCGGCCTTGACCAGGCTCGCGGTGGCGTCGACGTTGACCCGGCGGGCCAGCGCGGGCCGGGCGTAACACAGCGGCGGGATGACGGCAGCGAGGTGGATGATCGCCGCGGGCGCGACCGCTGAGATCAGGTCCGCGACCTGTTCGGGCTCGGTGAGATCCGCCCAGCGGGCCCTGATCGGGGCCGGCAGCGCAGCCGCCGACCCGCGGTTGGCCGGGGTGTCCAGGTCGGTTGCCACCACCGGGAGTCCCAGCGTGGCCAGGTGTCTGACGGTGGCCCTGCCGACCAGGCCGAAGGCCCCGGTCACCAGAACCGTGTCCGACACCGTCCCCTGGCTAGCGGTTGCGGCAGCCGGACGCTGCCTGCAGTGACCGGTGGTTGATCGAACACCCCGCGTGCCGGAAGACGGGGTCCTTCGAGGTCCCCTTCTTTGACTTCGGCGTACTGCGCTGCGCCCCCGCAGTTTTCGCTCTGCGCGGCGGTGGCTGAGCCCGTCGGTCAGCGGTACCGAAAATCCTTGAGAACAATCCCATGTCAGGAAATGGTAGGCCGCAATCCTGGTCCGGCTTGGCATTGCGGCGCGTGCGTGGCGGGGTGTTCGCGCGGGCTGCCGCCACGGCGGCCACCGAACGCACTGCGGGCGAACGGTTTGAGTACACTGATAACGGACCACAAGTAGAAAGTTGGGTGCAATGTTTTCAGCCCGTTTGACGCGCCAGGTCGCTCTGGTCGCCGGTGCTGCGGCCATCCTGGGTGCGGGTGCCTTGACGGCCTGCGCCAAGGAAGAGAAGCCGGCGGAGACCAAGCCGTCGACGAGTGCGCCGTCCGTCTCGCCCTCGGAGAAGGCTCAGATCGGATCGTGGTCGCCGACCGTGAAAGCCCCGCCCGCACCGACTGCGCTGCCGGGCAACATCAAGACCGGCCAGTAGCCGCGGGACGGCCCGGTGGCCGAGCGGAACGTGCTGGGTGGGCCGCTTGAAGAGTGCGGCACCGAGCCGGTCACCGGCTTCTACCGGGATGGCTGTTGTTCCAGCGGGCCCGAAGATCTTGGCCTGCACACCATCTGCGCGGTGGTGACCGCTGAGTTCCTTGAGCATCAGCGGACCATCGGCAACGACCTCTCCACACCCATGCCGCAGTACCGGTTCCCCGGCCTGGTGCCCGGCGACCGGTGGTGTGTCACCGCCCGCAACTGGCTGCGGGCCTACCGGGACGGCTGCGCCGCCCCGGTGGTGCTGGCGGCAACCCATGAACGCACTCTGGACGTGGTGCCGCGCGCGGCGCTGGAGGCGCACGCGGTCGACGTGCCCGACGACCTGACCGGACTGCCCGGCGGCGAAGGGTGACGGGCCGAGTCGGCTAGCGCCGTGCGGATCCGGTCAGCTGCTGGCCCTGGGCGTCCTGCAGCAGGCAGATGACCGTGCTGGGCAGCGGATTGTTGAACGTCCGGTCCTGATCGGAGTCGATCAGGTAGGTCACGCTGTACCGGCTGCCCGCCGACGGAACGCCGGTGTAGTCGAGGAACCCGGCCTCGCAGGCGGTGCTGGCGGTGCCGTCCAGAGCGGCGTCGACGGGGATCGGCGCCCGCAGGAACGTCTCGGCCAGGTGCGGTTGGGCGCAGTCGACCACGCTGACCATCACCACCGCCGGGTCGGTGGGCGGCGCCTCGGCCAGGCAGTCTCCGGCTTGCAGGGCGGTCCAGTTCTCGGTTCGGGGCGCCGCCGGCGGGGCGGCGTCGGCGCTGGTACCGCCGGGTTGAGCGGACGCCGACGGCTCGGCGGCGGAAGACGGTGCGGGTTCGGCCGTCTTGCTGGCGCAACCGGCCAGCCAGGCGCTTGCCGCCACGGCTGCGGTGAATGCGGTCCACTGCCACCGATGGTGGGAATCCACGCTGACCTCCTCGCCCGTCTGCTCGTGTCTTCGTCTGCTCGCGGTGCCGCTACCTTTATAGCTGCCGCCGGACCGGCATCAATGCGGTGCCCGGCGCCGGTAACGGTGGGGGAGGGGTGATGAATCACTGGTCGGCGCTGGCGGTCGCAGCTATCTTCATCTGGCTCGGGATGGTGCTGGCCATCTCCTTCCTGGAAGCCCCGCTGAAGTTCCGGGCCCCAGGTGTGACGATTCCGATCGGCCTGGGCATCGGGCGGCTGGTGTTCCGGGCGCTCAACATCTGCGAGGTGATGCTGGCCGCGACCGCGCTGGGCGCCGCGGTGCTGGGCCGGCCCCCGGTCGGTGCGGCGGTGGCAATCGGGGTGGCGGTGGCGGCGCTGGGTGTCCAGGTGGTCGGGGTGCGCCCAGCGCTGACGCGACGCTCCGACGCCGTGCTGGCCGACGCCGCTGTGGCCGAGTCCGGACGGTCCCGCGCGCACGTCGTCTACGTGGGCCTGGAGGCGATCAAGGTGGTGGCCCTGGTGGTCGGCGGCGTGCTGCTGTTGGCCTGACTTCTGAGATGGGCCGGTCGACGCGATGAGAGCCCGGTAGCCCGCCGCCGTCAGCCCGCGGCCAGACCGCCGAGCCAGTGGCCGACGAAGGCCGCCGCCAGGCCGACGACCACGCTGACTGCGATGTTGGCGGCGGCGGCCCGCCCGCGCCGATCTTCGGCCAGCGACCGGGTCTCCAGCATCCAGCCGGAGAAGGTGGTGTAGGCACCGAGGAATCCGGTGCCGATCAGCGTGGTCAGCTGATGGTTCAGCGCCATCCCGGAGACCACGCCCAGCAGGAATGCCCCGGTGATGTTGACCGTCACCGTCCCGATCGGGAACGCCATGGTGAGCTGCCGGCGCACACCCTGCTCGATGAGCAGCCGGGCCACCGCGCCCAGGCCGCCGATCACTACGACGCCGACCCACAGCGCGGCGCTCACCGCCGCACCAGCCCGCGGGCCAGATGCACGGCCAGCAGGCCGGCGATGATGCCGGCCGCGGTGTAGCCGACCGCCATCAGGTAACTGCCGTGCTGGATCATCAGCAGGGTTTCGACCTGCACGGTGGAGAAGGTGGTCAGGCCGCCGCAGACACCGGTGCCCCACAACGGCCGACGCAGATCCGAGGTGGCCAACCGGGTGCCGACGAACCCGAGCAGCACCGTGCCGAGGATGTTGGCCACGAAGGTGGGCCACGGCCAGTGCCCGGGGTCGGGGACGGCGGTGGTCGCCAACGCGGTCCGCGCCAGGGTCCCGACAGCACCGCCGACGAAGACCGCCGCGACCGTCCGGGCGTCCACGCTCATTCGAGGTGCCCAATCACCGCAACAGTATTGCCCTCCGGCGGCACAATTGCGGGCATGGCGGCCCATCCCCGCGCCGGACAACCGGCGCTCCCCGAAGACCTCATCGA
>VERS01000228.1 GCA_018882545.1 Mycobacterium sp. | reverse complement strand
AGGCCTGGCAGGCCGCCGGCGGGACCGGGTCGGTGGTCGGCGGAAAGGACGGGGACGTCTTCCCGGTCGGTGAGGGCTACGGCCAGAAGTTCGCCAACGGCAAGATCCTGTTCACCCCGGGCACCGGCGCCCACCTGATTTACGGCCCTGTGCTGGATAAATACGAGTCTCTGGGCGGGCCTGCCGACAGCGACCTGGGTTTCCCGAACATCGACGTGGTCCCAGGACTGATCAGCTCCAAGAGTCGGGTCAGCACGTTCAGCGCCAGCGACAAGCCGGCGATCTTCTGGACTCCCGACACCGGCGCCTGGTCGGTGCGCGGCGCCATCAATGCCGCATGGGACAAACTCGGCGGCTCTGCCGGACAACTCGGTGTGCCGGTGGAGGACGAACGTTACGACGGCGACGTCGTCAGCCAGAAGTTCAGCGGCGGCCAGCTGTCATGGAACAGCAAGACCAACGCCTTCACCTCCGACCCTCCCGGGCTGGCCGACAGTCTGGTGGGGTTGGACGTTCCGCTGGATCCGGTGACGATGATCAACCTGGCCTGGCGTGGCAGTGGCGGCCTCGGCGGCCCGCTGGGGGCGCGGCAGGGTGCGCTGTCGATGATCGGTGACACCACGGCGGCGCAGGGCTACGCGGGCGGCAAGATCTTCTACTCACCGCAGACCGGGGCGCACGCGATCACCGGTGCGATCCTGTCTAAGTACGAATCGCTCGGCGGCCCCACCAGCGATCTTGGTCTGCCCAGCGGACCCGAAGCCGATGGCGGGGTGCCAAACAGTCGGATCAGCTACTTCAGTGCCGCCGACAAGCCGGCGATCTTCTGGACCCCCGACACCGGCGCCATCGTCGTGCGCGGTCCGCTCAACGCCGCTTGGGCGCAGCTCGGCGGGGCCACCGGCGCGCTCGGCGTCCCCAGCGGCGAGCAGACCGCGAAGGGCGACACCGTCAGCCAGACCTTCACCGGCGGGGAGTTGTCCTGGAACAAGGCGACCAAGGAGTTCAGCTCCAAACCCGCCGCGCTGGCCTCACAGCTGTCCGGCCTGGAGATGCCCGACGGGGTGGCGCAGACGCCCGCCGAGCCCGCTACCGGCGGAACCACCGAGGAGAGCGGATGGCGCTGGTGGTGGCTGGCCATCATCGTGCCATTGCTCGCTCTGCTCGGTCTGATGGCGGTCCTGGCCCAGCGCAAGAGCGGTCCGAAGGACGACGACGGCGTGGCCGACCGGGGGTTCTTCGGAACCGACACCGACGAGGACTACTGGCCCGGCAGCAGGACGGCCACCGAAACCCGGTCCGACGGACAACGTGACTTCTGGTCGCCGCCGGAAGAGGAGATCGCCGGGTTCGACTCTGACGAGGACACCATAGACACCGCGCCGACGCGGATACCCGACCGGACCGATCTGGTCGACGCCGGCTACCGCGGACCGCAGCATGATGACTGGTTCGGCGCGACGAGTCCCGGACCGGGCCGGCATTCGACAAGCGCACTGGGAACATCGCCGGCAGCCTGGCGGCTGGAATTGGACGAGTTGACCGGCGCACCCCGCCGGCGGCACGCGGCTGAGGCCTCCTGGGCAGAGGAGCAAGACTTCGAGGCAGAGGTCCAGAGGCCTCAGGTCGAGGTGGCCCAGGTCGGGGCGGCCCAGGTCGAGGTGGCCCAGGTCGAGGTGGCCGAGGTCGAGGTGACCGAGGCCGAATACGCCGAGCCGGCGCAACCGCGATATCAGTCGCAGTACCAGCGGCGCACCGAGGAAGCCGAGGACGAGCGGTGGCGTCCGGCGATCCACCTTCCGCTGGCCGATCCCTTCCAGGCCCCGGAGGGCTACTGGATCAAGGGCAACACCCACTCGGGCCTGTACTACACCCCGGATTCGGTGTTGTACGACAACACGATCCCGGAGGTGTGGTTCGCCAGCGAGGACGTCGCCCAGGCCAACGGCTTCGTCCGAGCCCCCGAGTAATCCCGCGGGGGATGTAGAACCGCTCAGAGTTTGCGGATAACGGTGACGATTTTGCCCAGAATCGTCGCGTCGTTGCCCGGAATCGGGTCGAACGCCGGGTTGTGAGGCATCAGCCACACCTGTCCGGCGGATCGTTTGAAGGTTTTCACGGTTGCTTCCCCGTCGATCATCGCCGCGACGATGTCGCCGTTGTCGGCGACGTTCTGCTGGCGCACGACCACCCAGTCGCCGTCGCAGATCGCGGCGTCGACCATTGAATCGCCCACTACCTTGAGCAAGAACATCGACCCCTCGCCGACGAGTTCGCGGGGGAGCGGGAAGACGTCTTCGACCGCTTCCTCGGCCAGGATCGGACCGCCCGCTGCGATGCGTCCGAGGACCGGTACGAAGATCGGCTCGGGCAGGGCGTCGGAGCCGGCGACGTCGGTGACGACAGGCGCGGCGGCCTCGTCCGCCCCGCGAACGTCCACCGCCCGCGGGCGATTGGGGTCGCGGCGCAGATAGCCTTTCCGCTCCAGCGTCCGAAGTTGGTGCGCCACCGAGGACGTTGACGTCAGACCCACCGCGTCGCCGATCTCCCGGATGCTCGGCGGGTATCCGCGACTGGTCACCGATGCCCTGATGACCTCGAGGATGGTGCGCTGGCGTTCGGTGAGGCCGGATCCGCCGCGCGGTCCGACGGTATGTGTGCTGTCTGCCATGGCGCCGAATCTAACCCTTCCGTCCTGGATTATCAAACATGTGTTCGAGCGTGTCGTCGTCGAATGTCCGTTCGGGATTTTTGTCAGGGGTCCGATTTAGTGTTGCGACACGCTCGATCACATGTTCGGTAGTCGAACACACGGTCGAGTACTATTCGAACACAAGAGCGAATCCTCGTCCGGAAGGAAACCCACGTGACTGTCCTCGTTGATCGACAGGCCGCTCGGGCGGCGTCCTCGGTGGTCCGCCGACGGCCGGCCCGTCCGTGCCCGCAACCCGCCCGACCCGCGGGAGCGCCGCTCCGCTACCACGGCAGCGGGGTGAAGATGTCACAGGCGGTTCATGATCGCCGTCCGGTGAGTACCGCGCTCAGCGTCGCGCTGGCCGGCCTTGCTGCCGCGATCACCTTGTGGCTCGGCCTGCTGGCGCAGTTCAGCGCCGCCCATTTACCCCCGCCGGCGCAGCAGCCAGACCGGCTCGCGGTCGTGCAGGTTCGCTCCGGTGAAACTCTGCAGGGTTTGGCGGCCCGGGTCGCGCCGGGAACGCCGTCCGGCCCTGTGGTTCAACGCATTCGTGAGCTCAACGCTCTCGAATCGTCGGCGGTGCAGGCCGGTCAGAGCCTGATCGCACCGATCGGATAGCGACCGTGGCCGCGGTGAGCGGACCCCGGGTAGGCTCGCAGACGACCTGGGCGGTTCACGGCGGGAGCGGAGGAACGGGCATGCACTGTCCTTTCTGCCGCCACCCGGACTCCCGGGTAGTCGACTCCCGTGAGACCGACGAGGGCCAGGCCATCCGCCGTCGCCGGTCCTGCCCGGAGTGCGGACGGCGATTCACGACCGTGGAGACCGCGGTGCTGGCCGTGGTCAAGCGCAGCGGCGTCACTGAGCCATTTAGTCGGGAGAAGGTCATCAGCGGAGTTCGCCGCGCGTGTCAGGGACGCCAGGTCGATGACGATGCACTCAACCTGCTGGCCCAACAGGTCGAGGACAGCATCCGCGCCGGCGGGTCGGCCGAGGTCCCCAGCAACGAAGTCGGTCTGGCGATCCTGGGACCGCTCCGCGAATTAGACGAGGTCGCCTACCTCAGGTTCGCCTCGGTGTACCGGTCGTTTTCCTCGGCCGAGGACTTTGAGAGAGAAATCGAGGCGTTGCGGGCCCATCGGTCGGTCGGCACCGCCTGAGTCTGACCTTGCGGTCAGTCGCCCGACTCCTCGGTTGGATCGGCCCTGAACTCGTCGGTGTGTTGGGCCAGGAACCGTTCGAACTCGGCGCCCAGTTCCTCTCCGCTGGGGAGGTCCTCGTCACGAGCCAGCAGGGACCGGTTCTCCTGGGCGGAGACGAACGCGTCGTACTGCCGCTCCAGTGCGTCGACGACCTGGCCGATCTCCGGTGAGGCCGCCACCTGTTCATCGATCTTGCTGCGCACGGTGGCGGCGGCATCGCTCAGCGGGCCCAGCGGCAACTCCAGCGCCGCCGATTTCGCGACCTGCCCGAGCAACGCTTCAGCGGCCGCCGGGTAGTCGGTCTGCGCCAGGTAATGCGGGACGTGCACCGTGTAGCCCACCGCCTGATGGCCGTGTTGGGCCATCCGGAACTCCAGCAGGTTAGACACGCTGCTGGGAACCTGGACCTCGCCGACCCACGGCTGATGGTCGGCGATCAGGGAGCGATCACTGGAATGCGCGGTCATCGACACCGGACGGGTGTGCGGAACGGCCATCGGGATGGTGCCCAGTCCGATGGTCTGCCGAACGCCCAGCCGCTCAGCGAGCATGCGTACCGCGGTGACAAAACGCTCCCACTGCAGATCCGGTTCCAGACCGGCGAGCAGGAGGAAGGGGGTGCCGGCGGTGTCGCGCAGCGCATAAAGATTGAGTTGGGGATCCTCGTAGTCGGTGAAGTGGTCGGTCTTGAAGGTCATCGTCGGACGCCGGGACCGGTAGTCGAGCAGGTCGTCAATGGCGAACGAGGCCACCAGTTCGTTGTCCAGCGAACTCTTGAGGTGCTCGGCTGCGAGGCGGACGGCGTGTCCGGCATCGGAGAATCCCTCCAGGGCGTGGATGAGGACCGGTCCGCGGCCGTCCGGGGATGACACCTGCGGCGCGGGGAACTCCAGTTGGTACATCCGGTCGGGTATCCGGCCGTGGTCCTCAGCCATGGGGCTCCTCCTCTCCAGATCGTCAGTCTGTCTCCCCAGTCTGCAGGTGTAACGCACCGGCGGGTCGGGTCGTTCCCCGATTTCTCCACAGTGCCGGATCGCTCCACAGCTGGCAGTGACCGGCGCCACAGGGCGGGAC
>VERS01000227.1 GCA_018882545.1 Mycobacterium sp. | reverse complement strand
TCGCCGGAGCGCTCGGTGTGGATCTCGTTGATGCGGGCGGTGAGCCGTTCGGCCAGCCGCCGGGAGTTGGCGAACACGATCGTGGAGGTGTGGGCCTCGATGAGGTCCACGATCCGGGCCTCGACATCGGGCCAGATGGTGTTGTTCTCCAGATTCGCCATATCCGCGACCGGAACCTGCACGGCCAGTTCGAAGGTCTTGGCTGCCGGGGGGTTGACGATGCGGGCCGCACCGGCGAGGAACCGGGCCACCTCCTCCGGCGGGCGCACCGTGGCCGACAGCCCGATCCGCTGGGCCGGACGGGCCAGCAACCCGTCCAGGCGTTCCAGCGACAGCGCCAGGTGCGCGCCCCGTTTGGTGCCCGCCACCGCGTGCACCTCGTCGACGATCACCGTCTGGACCCCGGCCAGCGTCTCGCGCGCCGCGGAGGTCAGCATCAAAAACAGCGACTCCGGTGTGGTGATCAGGATGTCCGGCGGGGAGGCGACCAGTTCGCGGCGGCGGGCCGGTGTGGTGTCGCCGGAGCGCACCCCGACGGTGATCCGCGGGGCGGGTTGGCCGTCCTGCTCGGCGATGCGCGAGACCCCGGCCAGCGGGGTGCGCAGGTTGCGCTCGACGTCGATGGCCAGCGCCTTGAGCGGTGAGATGTAGAGCACCCGGGTGCCCGGATCCCGGTGCGGGTCCTGCGCCAGCCGGTCGATGGCCCACAGGAACGCGGCCAGCGTCTTGCCCGAGCCGGTCGGGGCGATCACCAGGGTGTGCTCGCCGGCGGCGATGGCCTCCCAGGCCTGCGCCTGGGCCGGGGTGGGCGCGGCGAAGGTGCCCGCGAACCAGCGCCGGGTGGCGGATGCGAACCGGTCCAGCGGGTCAGGGTCCACCCCACCAGCCTGCCAGCCGACCCACTCCCGCCGCGAGGGTGCGGGTCGGTCCGCCGACCCGCCGGACGGGGCGTGCGTTGTCGGCACGCTCGCCGTCACGCACGTCCGTGGTCAGTGCGCCTAGGTGGCCGACACCCCAAGTGCAACCGTGATCGTCTGGGTCGAGGTGGTGACGCCGTTGGACGCGGTGATCGTGAAGGTGTCGGTGGCCCCCGGCGCGGCCGCCTGAAGCATCGCAGAGGTGGGCGTGTAGGTGAACGCCCCGGTCGTGGAGTTGACGCTGACCGTGCCGCCGCCGGCGGAGGTGGCCGGGGCGCTGTAACTCAGCGTTCGCCCGAGTGGGTCGGTGAAGGCCGCCGACCCGGTGACCGTGCCGGCCGGCGTCACCGTCGCGACGCTCACCCCACCGCTGGTGGCGGCCACCACGGTGGTGCCGTTGACGAATACACCGCTGACGGAATTGCCGCCCAGCCCGTCGCTTCCCTTCAAGTTGATGAAGGTGGCGCCCCCGTCGGTGGAGACGCTCAACCCGCCGTTGGTGGCGGCGTAGATGACACCGTCGCTGGCGGTGACGCCGTACGCGAGGATTCCACCGATACCGTCCGAGGTGGTCTTGCTGGTGAAGGTGGCGCCGCCGTCGGTGGATATTCTCACCGGGCCGGCGCTCGTATTGGCACCGACGTAAACGTTGTTGCCGCTGACGAACACGCTGTACAGCTGGACGTCGCTCAGACTTGTGGTGAAGGTGGCGCCCCCGTCCGTGGAGACGCTCAACCCGCCGTTGAAGGCCCCGCCGTTGGTGGCGGCGTAGATGGTGCCGCCGCTGACGGTCACATCCCGCACGAGGGAAAACGCCAGGCTCGAGTTGGCAGGGGTTTTCAGCGTGAAGGTGTCACCGCCGTCGGTGGAGATGCTCAGTCCGCCGTTGGTCGCGGCGTAGATGTTGCGTCCGTCCACGAAGACCCCGTAGACGGTGCCGGCGCCTACGTTCTTCTGTGCGTAGGTGGCGCCGCCGTCGGTGGAGATCGCCAACCCACCACCGAAGGTACCGGCATAGATGGTGCCGTCGCCGCCCACCCGCACCGCGTTGACGGCGTACGGGGCGCCGAACTGGATTGGGGTGGTGGTGTAGGTGACACCGCCGTCGGTGGACACGCTCACCCCGCCGCCGGTCGCGGCGTAGATTTTGCCGCCGCTCATGGTGACCCGGCCGTAGCTCGCCGGGCCGAGTCCCGTCGGGGCAGGGGCCGTGCTGGTGAAACTGGTCCCGCCATCGGTGGAGACGCTGAGCCCGCCGCTGTTGGTGCCCACATAGAGCCGGTTGCCGCTGAGGTACACCGACCGGACGGACGTGGAGCCCAGGCCGTTCGAGTCGGTTTTGTTGGTGAAATTCAATCCGCCGTCGGTGGAGATGCTCAACCCGCCGGTGGTGGCGGCGTAGACGGTGCCACTGCTCCCGGGATAGCTGACGGTGCCTGCGAAAACGCCGAGCACGTTCGTGCTGCCCAAGCCAGTGTTGTAGTAACCGGAGTCAAACACCGAGCCGCCCCTGGAGATCTTCAGTCCACTGGACGTGGCGGCGTAGACAATGCTCTGGCCGTTCTCGGCAACTCCTCCGTATATGGCGTTGACCGACGGCCCGCTGAATGCGGGGCCGAAGGTGCTGCCGCCGTTGGTGGACACGCTCACTCCGGTAGTAGTGCCGGCGTAGACCTTGCTGCCGCTGACGAAGACCGTGGTCACGTTGGAGCCGGAGAGCTTGGTGTTGAAGGTGGTGCCCCCGTTGGTGGAGATGCTCAGGCCACTGGAGGTGGCCGCGTAGATGACCCCGCCACTGACGAACACGCCCTTCACATTGCTGCTCGCCAGGGTGCCGGCCGGCTTGGAGAAGGTCACACCGCCGTCGGTGGATATGCCGAGCCCTTGGCTGGTCGCCACGTAGACGTTGCTGTCGCTGACGTAGACGCCCTGCACGGTGTTGCTCGGGAGCCCGTCGGCGAGTGCCCTGGTGACGAAGGTGGCCCCGCCGTCGGTGGAAATGCTCAACCCGCCGGCGGTGCCTGCGTAAACGTTGCTGCCGCTGACGAACACGGCGTTCACGGTGGTGGAGCCCAGTCCGTTCACGGAGTTGACGCCCGTGTTGACGAAGCGTCCCACGCTGGTTGTCGCCCGCGGCGTGCCCACCGTGGGACTGCCAGCCACCGGGGTGCCCGGGCTCACCGACACTGTGACGCTCTGGGTGGTGGTGCGGACCCCGTTGAATGCGGTGATGGTGAAGGTGTCGGTCGTGCTGTCGGTCGCCGCCCTACGCTGGGCCTCGGTCGGGGTGTAGGTGAACGCGCCGGTGGTCGGGTCCACGCTGACGGTGCCGCCACCGGTCGAGGTGCCGGTGACGCTGTAGTTCAGGGCGCGTCCTGCGGTGTCGGTGAACACCGTTGTGCCGGTGACGGTTCCGGTGCTGTTGGCCGGCGTTCCCGGAGTGACGGAACCCGCCATCGGAGTCCCCGGATCCACCGCGACGGTGACAGTCTGACTGGTCGTCCGCACCCCGTTGTTCGCGGTGATGGTGAGGGTGTCGGTGGTGGACAGGCCGGCGGTTTGGCGCTGGGCTTGGGTGGGGGTGTAGGTGAACGCCCCGGTGGAGGGATCCACGGTGACGGTCCCGCCGCCGGCGCTGCTTCCGGTGGTGCTGTAGGTCAGGGTGCGCCCGGCGGTGTCGGTGAACGCCGCGGTGCCGGTGACCGCGCCGGTGCCGGTGTCGGGGGTGTCGGGGGTGGTCGACCCGGCCACCGGGGTGCCCGGATCCACGGCCACCGTCACGGTCTGGGTGGTCGAGCGCACCCCGTTGGAGGCGGTGATGGTGACGGTGTCGGTGGTGGACAGGCCGGCGGCTTGGCGCTGGGCCTGGGTGGGGGTGTAGGTGAACGCCCCGGTGGTGGGGTTGATGGTCACGGCGGCGCCGCCGGTGGAGGTGGCCGGGGCGCTGTAGGTCAGGGTGCGCCCGGCGGTGTCGCTGATCGCGGGGGTGACGGAGAGCGTGCCGGTGGTGGTGTCGGGGCTGCCCACGGTGGGGCTGGCGGCCACCGGGGTGCCCGGATCCACGGCCACCGTCACGGTCTGAGCGGTGGAACGCACCCCGTTGGAGGCGGTGATGGTGAGGGTGTCGGTGGTGGACAGGCCGGCGGCTTGGCGCTGGGCCTGGGTGGGGGTGTAGGTGAACACCCCGGTGGAGGGATCCACGGTGACCGTCCCGCCGCCGGCGCTGCTGCCGGTGGTGGCGTAGGTCAGGGTGCGCCCGGCGGTGTCGGTGAAACCGCCGTTGCCGCTGACGACCGCGGTGCTCAGGTTGGGGGTCGAGACCGTCGGGGTGCCGGCCACCGGGATGCCCGGATCCACCAGCACGGTGACCGTTTGCGTCGAGGTGCCCTGCCCGTTGTTCGCCGTCACCTCGAAGGTGTCGGTCGTGGTCAGCCCGACCGCCGCGCGCCGCTGCGCGGCCGTGGGGGTGTAGCTGAACACCCCGGCGGCATCCACGCTGACCGCACCGCCCCCGGCGCTGACCCCCGGGGCGCTGAATGTGACCGGCCGGCCGAGGTTGTCGGTGATCGCGGCCGCGCCGTCGACCCGGCCGGTCAGGGTGCTCGGCGTGCCCACCGTCGGGGTGCCGGCCACCAGTCCGCCCGGATCGATGAGCACCGTGATCTGCTGGGTCCTCAGGCCCTGGGTGTTGTTGGCCGTCACCCAGAAGGTGTCGGTGCTGCCCGCCACCGCCGCGCGCCGCTGCGCCGGGGTCGGGGTGTAGAGGAACGCCCCGGTCGCGTCCACGCTGACCGCACCGCCGCCGGCGCTGACCCCCGTCGAGGACAGCCCACCGGTTCCCCTGCCCCCCAGCGCGGCGGACGTGCCGTTCGCCGTGGTGGGAACGCCGGACACCGTGAACATGACGGTACGCCCGAGGTTGTCGCTCAGCCCTGATGATCCGCTGACCGCACCGGTGGCAAAGCTCGGCGTGCCCACCGTGACACCGGCGGCGACCAGCCGGCCCGGATCCACGGCCACCCGCACCGTCTGGGAGACCGTCGTGCGCCCGTTGTTGGCCG
>VERS01000226.1 GCA_018882545.1 Mycobacterium sp. | reverse complement strand
ACTACATCCGCAGCCAGGGTGAGGTCGACCGGACCTGGCGGGACCGGCCGACCTGGGCGCGGATGTCGATTCTTAACAGCGCCCGCAGTGGCAAGTTCTCCTCGGACCGCTCCATTGCCGAGTACTGCGATGAGATCTGGAACGTCCAGCCCGTGACGATTAAGGGGTAACGATGACCGCGACGGTGGAAAGCTCTTGGCGCACAGGCTCGCACGGCGAGTTGCCCGATGAGGTGGTCAAGCAGATCGACGGGTGGTTCCGCGCCGCGAACTACCTGTCGGTGGGCCAGATCTACCTGCTCGACAACCCACTGCTGCGACGGCCGCTGACCCGCGACGACGTCAAACCGCGCCTGCTCGGCCACTGGGGCACCACCCCGGGGTTGAACTTCCTCTACGCCCATCTCAACCGGGCGATCAAGGAGCGCAGCCAGTCATGCATCTACATCACCGGGCCCGGCCACGGCGGCCCGGGCCTGGTGGCCAGCGCCTATCTCGACGGCACCTACACCGAGTACTACCCCGACATCACCCAGGACGACGAGGGCATCCGCCGGCTGTTCCGCCAGTTCTCCTTCCCGGGCGGCATCCCCTCGCATGTGGCCCCGGAGACCCCCGGCTCCATCCACGAGGGCGGCGAACTGGGCTATGCCCTCTCGCACGCCTACGGGGCGGCCTTCGACAACCCTGATCTGCTGATCGCGGCGGTGGTCGGCGACGGCGAGGCGGAGACCGGCGCGCTGGCCACCAGCTGGCACTCCAACAAGTTCATGCATCCGGCCAAAGACGGCGTGGTGCTGCCCATCCTGCATCTCAACGGCTATAAGATCGCCAATCCCACGATCCTGGACCGCATCCCGCACGACGAGTTGCGCAGCCTGATGGTGGGCTACGGTCACAACCCGCACTTCTTCGAGGTGAAGGAGGACGACGACCACCTCGACGCCCATCGGCGCTTCGCCCGATTGCTCGACGATGTGCTCGACGAGATCGCCGCGATCAAAGCCCGCGCCGCCGGTGGGGATGAAACCCGCCCGGCCTGGCCGATGATCGTCTTCCGGCACCCCAAGGGCTGGACCGGCCCGGCCTTCATCGACGGCAAGAAAACCACCGGATCCTGGCGCGCCCACCAGGTCCCGCTGGCCAGCGCCCGCGACACCCCCGAGCATCTGCAGGATCTCGCCGACTGGCTGGGTTCCTACCGGGCCGGGGAGCTGTTCGACGACAACGGCAAGGTCCACGACTGGATCGCCGACCTCGCCCCCACCGGTCACCTGCGGATGAGCGACAACCCGCACGCCAACGGCGGTCTGCTGCTCAAGGATCTGCGGCTGCCCGATTTCCGCGAGTACGGGGTCGACGTCCCCGCGCCGGGGGCGACCTTCGCCGAAGCCACCCGGGTGCTGGGCCAGTGGCTGACCGATGTGGTCCGACTCAACCCCGACAACTTCCTGATCTTCGGGCCCGACGAGACCGCCTCCAATCGCCTGCAGTCGGTGTTCGACGTGACCAACAAACAGTGGAACGCCGAGTTCTTCGGCCCCGAGGTCGACGACCACCTCGCCCGGGTCGGCCGGGTCGTCGAAATGCTCTCCGAGCACCAGATGCAGGGCTGGCTGGAGGGGTATCTGCTGACCGGCCGGCATGGCATGTTCAACTGCTACGAGGCCTTCATCCACATCATCGACTCGATGTTCAACCAGCACGCGAAGTGGTTGAAGACCACCGACGAGATCCCCTGGCGGCGGCCCATCGCAAGCCTGAACTACCTGCTGTCCAGCCATGTCTGGCGGCAGGACCACAACGGCTTCTCCCACCAGGACCCTGGGTTCATCGACCATGTGGTCAACAAGAGTGCGACCGTGGTCCGGGTGTATCTGCCGCCGGACGCCAACACCCTGCTGTCCACCTACGACCACTGCCTGCGCTCCCGGCAGTACGTCAACGTGGTCGTGGCCGGCAAGCAGCCGCATCCGAACTTCCTCACCATGGATGAGGCCGTGGCGCATTGCACCCGCGGGCTGGGGATCTGGGAGTGGGCCGGCACCGAGGAGCACGGCAAGGATCCCGACGTCATCCTCGCCTGCGCCGGGGACGTCCCGACGCTGGAGGCCCTGGCCGCCGCGGACCTGCTGCGCCAGCACATCCCGGAACTCGGGGTGCGGTTCATCAATGTCGTGGACCTGATGCGCCTGCAGGACGAGAGCGAGCACCCGCACGGTCTGAGCAACCGCGAGTTCGACATGTACTTCACCGCGGACAAGCCGGTGATTTTCGCCTATCACGGGTACCCGTGGCTGATCCACCGCCTGGTCTACCGGCGCTCCAACGACAACCGGGTGCACGTTCGCGGCTACAAGGAGGAGGGCACCACCACCACACCGTTCGACATGGTGATGCTCAACGACCTGGACCGCTACCACCTGGTGATCGACGTGATCGACCGGGTGCCCGGCCTGGGCTCGCGCTATGCGGCGCTGCGCCAGCAGATGCAGGACAAACGAATCCAGGCCCGGGAATACACCCGGGCCCACGGCGACGACCTCCCCGAGGTCCGGGACTGGGTCTGGCCGGCCGCCCGCGGGGTCGCCGGTGACACTGCGGTCGCCGCGACGCTGGCCACCGGCGGCGACAACGAGTAGCGACACGGCGTCACCCGCTCGAGTGGCCCGCGCGCCGCGACGCGCCTAGGATTCGTTCGACGCCGCCGAATCGGCCGGCCCGGATGTCGAGGTGGATATGGCCTATCCCAATCCCGAACCCCCGCCCGTCGATCCCGCCGATCCCGAGCCGGAACTGCAGTTCCGGACCATCCACGGCTACCGACGTGCATTCCGGATCGCCGGTTCGGGACCGGCCGTGCTGCTCATCCACGGCGTCGGAGACAACTCCACGGCCTGGCAGCCGATCCACCGCAGGCTGGCCAGGCGGTTCACCGTCCTGGCTCCGGACCTGCTCGGCCACGGCCAGTCCGACAAACCAAGAGCGGACTACTCGGTGGCCGCCTACGCCAACGGTATGCGGGACCTGCTCAGCGTGCTGGGTTTCGAGACGGTGACCGTGGTGGGCCACTCGCTGGGCGGTGGGGTCGCCATGCAGTTCGCCTACCAGTTCCCGCACCTGGTGGACCGGCTGATCCTGGTCAGTGCGGGCGGGGTCACCAGGGACGTCAACATCGCGCTGCGGTTGGCCTCCCTACCGGTGGGCGGGGAGGCCCTCGCGCTGCTGCGCCTGCCGCTGGTGCTTCCGACGGTCCAGACGTTGGGGCGCCTGCTCGGCACGGTGATCGGGTCTACCGGTATCGGCCGCGACATCCCCAACGCCTTGCGCATCCTGGCCGAACTGCCCGACCCGACCGCCTCGGCCGCCTTCACCCGCACATTGCGCGCCGTCGTGGACTGGCGCGGGCAGGTGGTGACCATGCTCGACCGTTGCTACTTGACCGAATCCATTCCGGTGCAACTGATTTGGGGCGACAAGGACGCGGTGATACCGGTCGGACACGGCCACCTGGCCCATACCGCGATGCCGGGGTCGCGGCTTGACATCTTCCCGAACTCCGGCCACTTCCCCCACCACGACGACCCCGACCGGTTCGTCGAACTCGTCGAGGACTTCATCGACTCCAGTCCGGCGGCCCGGTACGACCAGGAGAGCCTGCGCGAACTGCTTCGCAGAGGCAGCACCGAGAGCGCGATGACGGCCTCCGAGGGGGTCGGGGCCCGGATTCTGGTGCTCGACGCCCTGGAAAACGACGAGCGAAGCGCAACCTAGGGACGGCTCCCCCGCGAGAAACCCGCCCGGCCGGACTCCGGTAGTGAGAAGGTGATGTTCACCTTCCGTTCACCGAGAGGCAGGAGCCAGGCGTGCTTGAAGTCTGCGAGGTCGGCAACAGCGTCAGCAGGGAGGACTACGAAGCGGCGATCCCGGGTCTTCGACTCGGTCTGATCAACGCCCAGTACGACCTGCGCGACGCCGATTTCCCCGTCATCATCTGGATCGCCGGCGACGACCGGCTGGCGGCCAACGACCTGGTCAACCGTCTCAACGAGTGGATGGACTCACGCTACGCAGACACCCGGGTGTTCGCTGAACCCACCGAGGAGGAGCACCAGCGCCCGCAACTGTGGCGGCTGTGGCGATCGCTGCCGCCCAAGGGCCGGGCGTCCTTCTTCGTCGGCGGCCTGATGCGTGCGGCGATTCAGCGGGCCAACGGCGAGATCGACGAGCCGCACTTTTCCATCTGGCTGCGACACATCGCCAATATGCAGAACGAACTGGTGGCCGACGGCGCGCTGATCCTGAAGTTCTTCCTGCACACCCCGGCCAAGGAGCAGAAGAAGAAACTCAAGAAGGCCGCCCGGGACCGCCATGGCGGCTGGCAGGTCGATCAGCGCGACTGGGCTGCGCTGGAGAGCTTGGGTCCGGTTCTGCCGATCGCCGAGCGCATCCTGCGGGAGACCAGCGGTCTCGGGGCACCGTGGACCATCGTGGAATCCACCGACCCGCGCTACCGCGACCTCACGGTGGCCAACACGATCCTGGCTGCGCTCAGCGCACGCCTGGCCGAGGGCGCACGCTTCCACGGGCCGGCCCTGGCCGAGTCGGTGTTCGGCGATTTCGACTCCCAGGCCAACGTGCTCTCCGGGGTGGACCTCACCCGAACGCTGACCAGGGAGGACTACCGGGAGCAGTTGGCCGAGGAGCAGGCCAAGCTCAAGAAACTCGCCCTGGAGGCCCGCCGCCGCGGGGTCAGCGCGGTGCTGGCCTTCGAGGGTTGGGACGCCGCCGGCAAGGGCGGGGTGATCCGGCGCGTCACCGGGGCACTGGAGGCCGGCGACTATCGGGTGATCCCGGTGGCCGCGCCCACCGAGGAGGAGCGCAAATTCCACTACCTGTGGCGGTTCTGGCGCGACCTGCCGCCGGCCGGCAAATTCGTCATCTTCGACCGCACCTGGTATGGCCGGGTGCTGGTGGAGCGG
>VERS01000225.1 GCA_018882545.1 Mycobacterium sp. | reverse complement strand
CCACCAGGGCTACCCCCACGATCGTGTAGAGCGCGATGGCCGAAACGCCGTGCCCGACGGTCGACCAGTATCCGGGATCTAGACCGGTAGCCAGCATCGGAACTCCTTCGCGGGTCATAACTCGATACGGTGTGGCACAAAGGCTGAGATGTTGTCGGTGATCAGGCCCGGACTCTCCCGGATGCCCAGGCCGGCCGATGCGTCGCCGACGATCCACGCCCCCAGGCACGGATGCATATCGTCAAATTGCGGCAGCGGGTCGAACAACTGGTACACACACCCTTCAGCCCCGTAGACCCCACCGGTCTCCATCTGGTAGCCGGGGGCCATGACGGTGATGTTGCCGCCTTCGCGGCCGAGTTTCGGTTTGCGCAGATATTCGGTGAGTTCGTGCGGCTCGTCAAGGTAGGCCGGTAGCAGGTTCGGGTGCCCGGGATACATCTCCCACAGCACCGCCAGGATCGCCTTATTGCTCAGCAACGTCTTCCACAGCGGCTCCAACCACATCGTTTCCGGAAGGAGATCCATTGCGCGGCGGCCGAAGTCGTCGTCGAGCACCCACTCCCACGGGTAGAGCTTGAAGATCGAGGAGATCGGCGCCTCCTCGAGATCGACGAAGCGGTCCAGGTCGGTGTCGAAGCCGATCTGTTCGATCGCCAGGGCGACGGTGTGCAGGCCCGCTTCAGCCGCGCACTCCTGCATGTAGGCCAGGGTCACGTTGTCCTCACCGGTCATGTCGGCCGACGACCACGTGAAATGGGTTTCCTCGCCGGCCAGCCGCGGCCGGATCTCCTGCCAGCGCTCGACCAGTCGCTCGTGCAGGGAGTTCCACTGGTCGTCGTCGGGGAAGACGGCGGTTTTCCAGTGCCACTGCAGGATCGCGGCCTCGAGCAACGTCGTCGGGGTGTCCGCGTTGTACTCCAGCAGAACCGGCGGGCGCTTCCCGTCATAACGCAGATCGAACCTGCCGTAGACGTAGGGGTCGCTGCGACGCCAGGACTGCGCGATGGGCTCCCAGCTCCACTCCGGCAGTCCGAAGTCTGCGAACCGCTCCGTGAGAACCACGTGCTCGACCGCCTCCAGGCACATCGAGTGCAGAACCTCGACGCTGGCCTCCATGGACAGCACCTCGTCCATCTCGAACACATAGTGCACGGACTCGTCCCAGTAGGGGCGAATCGAGCCATCGGCGTATCGAGCGGGTTCGTCGAAGCACATGCCCTGGTCGGCGACGATCTGCTCCCACCCCGGGCGGGGTGCGCTGTGTTCCCGGCGCACTCAGCCGCCCGCAGTGCCGACGCTGGATGAGCCGAACCCGCCGCGACTGATCGACGAGCCGGACTTGGTCTTGGCAATGGTTCCACTCGGCTGTGTCAGGGTCCCTCCGGTGGCGCGGGTGCCCACACCGCCGCTGGTGCCGCCGTAGTAGTAGCGGTACGGCGCGCCCGCCCAGATGAAGACGCCACCGATACCCGGGGTCCCCGAACCGCAGTAGCTGTCCGACACCACCACGTTGTTCTCGTCCACACAGCTGGCCGTGATGTCCCGGTCGGTTTTGGACATCTGATAGCCGAGGGCAACCACCGCGACCACCCCGACCACGGCCACCGCACCCATGAGGGTCTTCTTGTTCTGGTCGCGCCTCCGTTGTGCACTGGCAGCCTGCTCCGCGGCGAACTGCTCGGCTATTTCGCGTGCTTTGCGCGCCTTGTCCCGTGCCCGCGCCTCGGCGACGGTCGCCGGTCGCGGTTGGGTGACTCCTACCTCTTGGGAGCGGATGGTCCCGCGGGTCGGCGGCGCGGCAGCACCGTAGGCGGCGGCGCTGTAGGCGGCGGCACTGTAGGCGTCATCGGCCTTGTCCGGACGCGGTTGATTCACCGCTTTGTCGTCTGGCTCGTTCTCCACGTATTACACCCCGGGCCTTAGGTTGATTCGACCGACGATACCTGCACGGGGCGATGCCCTCAGCCGGATTGCGGGTCTCGCAGCCTCCTTGAGGCCGGAACCGGGCTCCCGCGTCGGGCCGAGCGGTCGATGAACGGCAGAAAAGGGGAAACCGTTGCGCTATGTACGCAGAGAAGGCGGCTTCCGGTGACTCGAAAACCGCATCTGACCTCGGTCGGGCTGACAGGATTTGAACCTGCGACCACTTGGCCCCCAGCAAAAGGGGCTGGCATGTTGTGCCTCTTCATGCGCGGTATGCGCGTTATTCGATGCCTGCGGATCGAGGCGTAAACTCGCAGGTCGTTCAGCCTCGCGCAGGACGTGTGGTCCCAAATTGGTCCCAACACATACTTGCGCCCGCGATGGGCAAGCAGGCCACTCCGCTCGGCCGCTACGGCCGGTCCTCGAACGCGCGTAACGCGGACGCCGCGGTAGACATCTTCATAACCAGCCGTCCCCTGCGCTTCTTCACCGGCGTGAAGTCGAAGCATTCGTAGAACCCATAAGCCTCATCGTCCATTGCATCGACGACGATGATTCGTCCCCCGCCGATTTCGGCGGCTTTCACCACCTTTCCGAGTGCGTCGAGAAGTAGCTGTGCACCGTATCCGCGCCCATGCAGCGACGCGTCGAGAGCCAGTCGGGCAATGAGATAACCCGGTATCCGGGAGTATCCGCCGGCCAATGAGCCCGAAATTGCGGCGTCGGTGCGAATGACCTCAGTGGGGCAGATCGCGTAGTAGGCGCAAACCTTCTGCTTCCCGGCGGGCGTCCATACGTAGACGTGGGCAACTCCACTGGAGTCTGCGCGCCGGGCTTGGCCGTGAAGCCAGGAGTTCAATGCCGCTTTGCCGCAGTCGAACTCGTCAAGTTGGTGGTGGTCACCGAGTCGTGCGGACACAAACATCCGGCTCGGCTAGCGGCGTGTGAACACTGCAGGTGTGCGCGCAGCGGCGGCAAGCCGAGGTGCCTCGTCTGCGACGTCGAGGCACGCCATCAGCTCGTCGAATTGCTCCGGCTCCATCATCGTCACCAACTCGTTGCGCAGCACCTCCTCCGCCCGCTGCAAAGCAGCTTTACGGACGAATTCAGAGGTCTGCTCGTGGACCGCACCGGCTGCTCGCTGGATGCGATCCAGAGTCGCCTCCTCGGCGCGAATCTCAATACGCTTCGCCTTAATTGCCATTACCACTACCTCCCGAGTACAAGTGTACGGACAAAAACCGTACATCGCTACCGGCTCTGGTCACCAGTCGCCGCATCAAGACGTCAACTGGAACGAAAGTCGTCCAGCATGCCCACCAGGACACGCATGCCGGCAGCCGATTCACGGGTGTCCAGGGACCCCGCCAAGTCGACCGCGACGGCGGCGGCAAGGACACGATCGACCGCATAGCCGGAATCGTCGGGCACTACCCGCACTGTCATGTCGCCGTCGACATCGTCGACGAGTCCCAGCGCTAAAGATACGGCGGCGAAGTTGCGGGCACAAACGTAGCCGTCGAATCCATGGTTGACCGGCGTGAGATTGAACCGCTCGGACACCACCGGATCGCGCAATGCGCTGACGCCTGTGTGCAGGAGTCCAATGTCCCTGCCCCAGAACCTCATCCGATGCACCGTCGCGCGACGGCGCGTCATCCAACACAACTCGGAAGCGCTACTGGCGCGTAGCCGATGACGCAGTCGCGACAACGCGGAGGCGTCCAGCCAGTCGACACATTCTCCTGACAGGAGTGCCAACGCTGCCCAAGCCGTAGCCGCTGCCCAGGGCCGACCGTTATGGCGGCCCTGCTTGGCCAGCCGGTGCACCGACGCACCATCGAGCAAAAGTGCTCCGCCAACCGTGCGAGTCACAGTGAGTTCTCCCGCCCGGGCGAGCCGCGCGATCTGCCGAGCTGAAACCCCCAGAGCCTCAGGGCGGGCGGTCTTAGACTTCGACATGATCAGCATCAAGGGGGTCCGCGGGTAAGCCGATTGCCCTGCTATAGCCGATCATTCGATCAAAATCAGCTCGTGAGAACTTTCGTACTCTTCTCCCAACTCGTTGGCCACGTCCCATTCGTCGAAGCCGTAGTCGATCTCGAGTTCCTCGACGGAATCGGAGAAGAACACGTCAAGCGCATCGGTATGGTGACCGATCTTGCAGACTGCGGCAGCACCTTCGGTGAGGCGGAAGATCACGCCGCAATCGCTGCTGTAGGTCCAAGTCGGCTCGCCGTGCATTACCTGGCTGATCGTGATCCGCACCACGTATATCTCAGTGATCTGCTCACCCGCATGTTGGAAATAGACATGTCCCTCCCGTTGAGCTTTGGCCAGTCCTTCGGAGTCTCTGTGCACGGATAATTGGCCGTACTCTTCGGAGTAGCCTTCGAAATCGCTCTCCGTCAATTCGGTATGAATGCGAACTTCGCCGCCGTCGGTCGCGACGATGACATTGTCCCATGAGAAGTGATGGCCGGGCTTTTCCGGTGCGGGCTTACCAGTCGCTAGTCGCCAGCGCTTTCCCTTGAGCGACCGCAAAGCCGCGAGGGAACCCTCAGTGAGGTGAAACTTGGCGGTGAATGTCATTTGTCGGCGCCCTTCTTAATGAAATGGATTCGCTGGTAACCGGTTACGCCTAACCCGCTGGTTTTTATGGTGAGCGTCACGCCGGGACTGCCCTTAGTACTCGTGATCCGCCGATACACGGCGACGGAGAGATCAGGAAAGTCGACCCGCGAACCATTCCTGTTCGCCGTTCGCACATCCTTCAGATTCCCCTTGAGAAGCCGCCAGAACTTTTCCGCCGTCGCGTACGGGTCCACAGAGGCGATCGTTCGAACCTTGCTGCTCTTCCCGGGGTCGCCGAAGTACCCGCCCGGTGAAATCGGGAAATGATCGGCCAGTCGCTCGATGCTCGCTTTGATTGCATTGCGGGCCCGCACATTTGCTCCACCACCGATTCGCGGTCCCACGTCAGGCAGCCTTCCTAACACGAGAACGGTCGGGCAGATAATGCACGACCTCGACATCTGGACCCAATGCCTGACGAATGTGGCGGTGATCGGTCCCGTGG
>VERS01000224.1 GCA_018882545.1 Mycobacterium sp. | reverse complement strand
AACATGACAAGCCCGTATAAGGGTAAGGCGAAGGGCCGCTGGCCGATTCACCACGACCCCGACGATGTCGCCCGCGTTTATTTCCGCGATCCGCAGTCCGGCCAGTGGCACACCCTGATGTGGGAGCACGCACCGGCGATGCAGATGCCGCTCAGCGAGGACGCTTTGGCGTTCGCCCGCAAACTCGCCGCGGCCAACTACACCTACCCGGATGACCGCCTGGCGATCGCTGACTTGTTGGAGCGATGGAATCTGGGGTTGGGAACAACGCCGGCTGAACGTCGGATGGCGCTGCGGTTATCGCGGGAGGCGTTGCTGATCGAGACCGGCGGGCCGCAGGATCAGGTCGTCACGTTGCCCTCGGTGGCCAAGGTCTTGGCGACCGCGGGCCCACCCCCGGCAGCGGGTTCCGATGACGCCGCCGGGGAGCCGGATCCCGAGACCGGTGATGACGACGACGCCGATGACCTTGAGGAGGTCTTGGACGACTTTTACTCCGATGCTCTCGAGGACGCCTGATGGCGACCAAAACCCCCGCGCAGCAGGCACTGTCGGAGAACAGGATGGACAATCTCACCCTGGCGCGCAAGGAAGGTTGGCAGCGTTTCGTCGAGACCCCCGCCCGCATCCAACCCGAGCCCCTGACCCGGGCCGAGTTGGAATCGCTGAGCGAAGAGGCGTTCGAGGACTACAACAGGCAACGCCGCGAATGGCACGCCAATCTTGGGCCGATCAAGACCCCGCAGTTGGCCGAACTGCAGGAAAACATCTACGACATCGTCGACAGCAACGCCCAGGACGGCGACAAAGCCAAAGGGGCGATCGCCATCGACGCCTTCCCCGGGCTTGGGAAGACGACCGCGGTGTTGGACTTCGCCAAGAAGTATCACCGCCGCGACATTAAGGAGCGGGGCACCATCACCAGCGAGGGTCACGAGCGCTGGCCGGTGTGCCGGGTGGGGTTGACCGGCAACACCGGCATGGTGGAGTTCAACCGGGCCATGCTGGCCTTCTTCGCCCACCCCGGGGTGTCCCGCGGCAACGCCGCCCACTTCGCCCACCGCGCCCTGGACTGTGTCCTGGCTTGCGAAACGCGGCTGCTGATCGTCGACGATCTGCATTTCCTGCGGTGGCGCAACACCGTCGGGGTGGAGATCAGCAACCATTTCAAATACATCGCCAACGAGTTCCCCGTCACCTTGATCTTCGTGGGCGTCGGGCTTGCCGCCCGGGGCCTGTTCTCCGAGGGGCACTCCTACGAGGACGCGGTGATCGCCCAGACCGGACGCCGCACCACCAAACTCGACCTGAACCCGTTCGTGATCAACACCGAGGCCGGCCGGCGCGAGTGGCGCCAACTCCTGCTGGCCTTGGAACAGCGGATCGTGCTGGCCGACAAGCGGCCCGGCATGCTCGTCGATGACCTGTCTGACTATCTCTTCGCCCGCAGTACCGGACACATCGGGTCGCTGATGACGCTGATCAACCGGGGCTGTCAGCGGGCCGTGCGCAGCGGGGCCGAGAACCTCACCCGCGACCTGCTGGACCTGGTCAAGAACGACGCCGCGTCGGAGAAGGGCCGCCAGGAACTGCAGACCGCCTTCGAGTCAGGCAGGTTGACCACCCGGCTCGGCAGAGCCGGATGAGCGCGGTACGGAGCCTGCCGATTCGGCTGGCACCCATCGCGGGGGAAGGGCTGGATTCCTGGCTGGAGGCGCTGGCGCACCGCACCGCCACCGCATTCGGCGACCTGCTGGCTGCGGTGGGTCTCAATCCCTACCACGGGACGGCCACCAACGGCTGGATCGTCGCACTCGCCCCCGAGCAGGCGTCCACCATCGCCGCCGCTACCGACGTAAGCCCCGACCTGCTGACCACGATGACCCTGGCTCATTACGCGGGCAGGGCGGTCAACATCGACCCCGAGACACCCACGCTGAAGCGGGCCTTCCCGTGGGGAAACGCCCACGGATCGCGCTACTGCCCGGCTTGCCTGACAGACACCGGCGGGCGTTGGCAGTTGTCGTGGCGGCTGGGCTGGAGTTTCGCCTGCACCACCCATCACAGGCTGCTGGTCGACACCTGCCCGCGCTGCGGCGCTGTCCCGCGCCGCCGCACCCATGTCGGGGATCTCATCCCCAACATCGGATGCTGCGCTCGTCCGGCCCCCCACGCCACCGGCCGAACCCCGGCTCGCTGCGATGCCGACCTGACCGCCGCCGATGCCGCTGTGCTGGGCCCTGACCACCCGGCCATCCGGGCCCAGCACACCGTCAACACCATCCTCGACCACCCGACCGCCGCCATGGGTGTGTACCGGCACTTGCCCCAACCGCGAATCAACGTCCTGGCCGACATCCGCGCCGTCGCCGGCAGGGCTCTGTCCTACGGAACAGCACAGGACCTCGCAACGATCGTGCCCGCCGACCTCCTCGCCGCCTACCATCGGGCCCGCAGCAACTCCGATCCCCGAGCCGACATCGCCCCGACGCCGACCAAACCCGGGCTGGCCGCGCCGGCCCAGGCGGCCACCGCCGCCGTCGGGGTGCTCGCCGCGCTGCACGCGCTGGACGTCGACTCCGTTGCCGCCGGGGGCGACGCGCTGCGGTGGCTGGTGAGCACCTCGCGGCAGCGAGGACTACAGGTCAGCGCCACCAATATCGGGTGGGGAAAGAACACAACCGCGGTGCTGAGCGGGATCCAACTCGCCGCGCTGGGACCCTTGCTCAAGCCCAGCGACCAACTGCGCTACCGGATCGGCTCGGTGCTACCGGGCTACCCCACAGCCTCAGCCTCGCCACCCTTCCCGCCCGCCCGACTACCGACCATGCTGTGGCCGGCGTGGTCGCTTCGCCTGGCAATCCCGCACTGCCACCAATGGCAGCTACGCCCCGCCCTGTCAGCTGTGCTTCTGCTCGTCAACAGCCGATTCACCCTTGACGAGGCGATCCGCCTCATCGGCAGTCCGCTCAAGGGCCAAGACATCTCCCGGGTTCTGCGACTTCTGGAAAAGCACGACCAGTGGCACAACATTCGTGCCGCCCTGATCGGCATGGCGGCCTACCTCGCTGACAACGATATCCCGATCGACTACCACCGGCGACGCCGAACTGACTACACCACGCTGCTACCGGATGCGGTGTGGGCACAGATCTGCCGCGACACCGCCACCCCCGGACCAGGAGCAGCCCGGGCAAGGATCGCCCGGTGCTTTCTGTCCGAACGCCTCAGCGGACTGCCCGCCGCGACAGCACCAGGAGCCCTGGACGACAGCGCCTTCCGGACCAAGACCGCCGACTTCCCCCGCTACCTCACCCCCGCTCTCGCCCACGCACTCCACGCCCACGCCGAGGAGTTCCTCGCCGAGCAGGGAATCAAGGGCGAACCCGCGACATGGCAGCCCACCTCGAGGTTCCTCGAGGAACTCAAGCTTCCCGGTCCCGACCCTGCCGCCGTCGGGATGCCCGAACTCCACCGACTCATCGGGATGAACAATCTCAAACTCGGCGCCGCGGCCGCCCGGTTGAACACCACCCTCGACACCCTGCGACACCTCCTTGGCAGCCATCCCGCACCCCGACCCGACCCGGAACCAGGCACCCCGCTACCGACTCCCTGCAACCGTGCCTACGTCAAGGCCAAAGCAGCGCTGTCCCGCGAACGCCTCGCTGAACTCTACGAACGCGACCGCCTCTCGCTGCACGACATCGCCGCGGTCATCGGGGTCAGCCGATCGACGATCGCCAGCCTGGCCCGCGACTACGGCCTGCCGATCCGCAACCCCGGCGGCCGCCCACGCACCACCATCGACCGCGACTGGCTTTACGACCAGTACGTCAACAACCGCCGGGCCCTGCCCGACATCGCCGCCGAAGCCGCGATGAGCACCACCACCCTGGCCAACTGGGCCAGAATCCACGCGATACCACTGCGGGCTCGGGGCGGTGCCAGTCACAGCGCCACCCTGGCCGCCGAGCACGCCGCCGCCGCGGCACCGGCGCTGATCAGGCCTGCGCTGCGGGGAATCGGGGGGCGGGAACGCCTCGAAAGATTCGCGGCGGCAGCCGATTTCCCGAACCTGTCGATCGCCGCCACCGAACTCGGGGTCCACTCGAGCACGCTGTTCACCCAGATAAACCGCCTGGAGAAGGATCTGAACGTCACCCTGTTCACCCGCGCCGAGCGCGGCCACCGGATGCAGCTGACCGCCGAGGGCTCTCAGGTGGTGGCCACGATCCGGGCGTGCCGAGGCGTGGGGTGGCCGTCGGCCTAGCCACAGGGGTTTGGGGCCCGCCCTGGGGGTGGGGGCGGACCGCTGGTGGTGGGCTGATGGGTCCTGCTATGCTTCGTGCGGGGCTTTTCGCTGGCACGTGTGGTGTTCCGTCTGGCGGTTCGGGGTTGGTTTCCTCTCGGCTCTCTTCCAACTGGTGCGCGTCTTGGGCTGGCGGTCTGCCGGTGTCCCGGGACGCGTGGGTGTCGTTCGGGGAGTGGAAGTCATGCGTGCATCGGAGTTCATCGGCCGGGTCGGCGGTTTGGCGCTGGCGTTGGGAATCGGAGTCGGTGTCGGCGGTGTGGGAACGGCGTGGGCTGCACCGGCTGATTCGTCCTCGTCGGCAGAGAGCGCGGACGCTTCCACCGAGTCTGCGTCGACGCCGGCAAACTCCCGCCGGCCGCAGGCCCGCAGGGGTGTGACGCGATCGCCCCGTGACACCGAAGTCCCCGCTGCGGTGATCGAGGATGCGCCGGACCCGTCACTCTCAGCGGCTACCCCGCGGCGAAGCGGCTGGGAGGGCGACGAGTCACCGCAAGGACCTGCTACACCCCGGGACACCGACACCGGACTCCTCGATGCCCGCGTCGCGGTGCCCGCGCCGTCGGCCGCAACCCCGCTGCCTTCCGCAGACCGCCTTGTGTCGCCTCAGGCGGGTACGGCTGATGCCCGGGTTGAGACAGGCCCCGTCGTTGAGGCACCGACTCCGGTCGTTCCGCCGTCCGGTGGCGACCTGGACACGCC
>VERS01000223.1 GCA_018882545.1 Mycobacterium sp. | reverse complement strand
GTGCTCCTCGGCGAGCCGGATCACAGCCTCATCGACCACCTCGGCGTCGGTTTCGGCGGTGACCTTTCGGGCAGCGCGGCGGCGGTCCGTCCCGGTTGCTGTCCGGGTCGCCGACTTTGCTGGTGTCTTCGAGGATGTCTTGGTCGCTTGCGGACCGGACCGAGTGGCCGCCCGGCGGTTGCCGCTGTCTGCCTGTCGCACGAGGCTGTGTATCTCCGGATCGTCGTCGGCCCACCCTGTCGTCTCGGGCCGGGTGTGACGAGGATGCACCATTGGCGGGGCGGCCGAAGACGGTTTCGGGTTTTTTCAATACCCGTTCACCCGGACGGTTCCCAATTTTCACTCAGGCCCATCGCGTTTCGCCATCGCGTTAACACCGGGGCCGCCGGACAAACCGGAGACGCAATGTCGGCGGTGCGGGTAGGAAAGACGGATGATCGAGATCATCCTCACCGGCACCGGCAGCCCGATGGTCGACCCGCACCGGGCGGGTCCCTCCACCCTGGTTCGCGCCGGGGAGTCGACATTTCTGGTCGATTGCGGCCGCGGGGTGCTGATGCGGGCGGCCGCGGTCGGCGTGGGCGCGGCGAACCTCAGCGCGCTGCTGCTGACCCACCTGCACAGCGATCACATCACCGACCTCGGCGATGTCATCACCACCCGGTGGGTCACCAGCTTGGCGCCCACCCCGCTTCCGATCATCGGCCCGCCAGGAACCGACGCGGTGGTGCGGGCCACGCTGGAGTCCCTGGCCCCGGACATCTCCTACCGGATCGCCCACCACGCCGACATCACCGAACCCCCCGCGGTCCGCGTCGAGGAGCACTCGGAGGGCCTGGTCTGGAACGCCGGGCAGGTGCGGATCACCGTGGCGCCCACCGACCACCGTCCGGTCGAACCCACCATCGCCTTCCGGATCACCCACGACGGCGCATCGGTGGTGGTGGCCGGCGACAGCGTGCCCTGCGACACCCTTGACGAGCTGGCCGAGGGAGCCAATGCGTTGGTGCACACCGCGATCCGCAAAGACCTGGTAGCCCAGATGCCCGCTCAGCGGATCCGCGACATCCTCGACTACCACTCGTCGGTCGAACAAGCGGCGGCCACCGCCGCACGGGCCGGGGTCGACACCTTGGTGCTCACCCACTACGTGCCCCCTCTGGTGCCCGGCCAGGAGGACCAGTGGCGGGCGCTGGCCGCGGGTCAGTTCAGCGGACACGTGGAGATCGGCGACGACCTGCTGCGGGTCCGGGTCGGTTCGCCGGACCCGGACCCGGTTTCGGCCTAAGCCAACCGGGTCATCTCCACGACCACGTCCAGATCGCTGGACCCGCGGCCCAGATAAATGCCCTTGAGCGGCGTCACATCCGCATAGCTGCGACCGAAACCGACGCTGATGTACTGCTCGTTGATCTCGGTGTCATTGGTCGGGTCATAGTGCCACCACCCCCCGACCCAGGCCTGTATCCAGGCGTGGCTCTCGCCCTCGACGGTATCCCCGATCGCGGCGTTCGGGTTCGGGTGCAGGTAGCCCGAGACGTATCGGGCCGGAATGCCCATGGTCCGCAACAGGATCAGGGACAGATGGGCGAAGTCCTGGCACACGCCCCTTCCCTCCCGCAGAGCGTCCAGACCTGAGGAGTGCACCCCGGTGGTCCCGGGCACGTAGCTCAACTGATCGCGGACCCACGCGACCGCGGCCAGCACCGCCTGAGTGGGGTCCTGGGCCCGGCCGATCTGGCGGGCGACCCGGTCGGTGACTTTGCCGGCCGGCGTGTGCCGGGTCGGTTCGAGCACCTCGCTGTAGCGGTCGCGGACGGCCTCGGACCCCAGGTGTGCCCAGTCGACCGCGGCGGCGCGGGGTTCGGGCTTGTCGGTCTCGACCACCGAGGAGGAGGTGACCTGCAATTCGGCGTGCGGAGCGTGCAGGTCGAAGGCGGTGACCGCGGTTCCCCAGTAGTCCACGTAGCGGTAGGACCGGGTGGCAGGCACCGTCTCGACACGGTTGATGATGACGTTCTGGCGGGAGTCCGACCGCGGCGTCAACCGCGCCTCGTTGTAGGACGCGGTGACCGGAGCCTTGTAGGCGTATCCGGTCTCGTGCACGACTCGCATCCGCCACATCAGGCATCACCGTCGCTGAGGCCTTCGGCCACCAGCACCGCCCCGACCCGTCCGGCGTCCGACCACTCCACCCACGGTGTAAGACGAAAATATCTGAGGCCCAACGCTTCTCCGACGTCATAACAGGTGCTCTGCAGGCCGGCCAACCTGATCTCCAGAGACTCGAGCAGCGCTCCGGGACGGACGAACTCCAACTCGCTGCGGGCCCGGCCCAGCGCCCGGCGGGCTTCGGCGCCGGCGCCGTCACTGGGGCCGCGCATCAGCTCGTCGAGGCTTCGCTCGGCGAGTCGCAGCGAGTAAAAGGCCGACCGGGGGAACTGCCGGTCCAGCAGCATGAACTCGACCACCCGGTTGGCGTCGAGGACACCGCGGTGGGTGCGCAGATAGGTGTCGTGCGCTCCGGCGGCGCGCAGCACGCTGACCCAGGTCGGCGACGAGGCGCTGTCACCAACCCGGGACAGCAGCAGACGCACCGTCATATCCACCCGTTCCAGGGCCCGCCCGAGCACCAGGAAGCGGTACCCGTCGTCGCGGGACAGGGTGGAGTCGGCCAGTCCGGCGAACATGGCGGCACGGCCCTCGATGAAGGTGAAGAACTCGTGCGGCCCCAGTCGCCGGGCCGCGCGCTCCCGCTCGGACAGCGCGTTGTAGGTGGTGTTCAGGCACTCCCACATGTCCCCGGAGATCACCTCCCGCGCCGAGCGGGCGTTCTCCCGGGCGCCGGTGATCGCGTCCACGATCGAGCAGCCCTTGGACAGGTCCCGGCTGAAGGCCACCAGATTCGTCAGCGCCCACATGTCCAGCTTGGCCTTCGGGGGTTCGATACCCAGCACTTCCAGCAGAATCCGCGAGGCCTGGTCAGGGTCGACGCTGGAGTCCTCCAGCAGTTGATGCACCGTCACATCGAGAATCCGCGCAGTGTCGTCGGCCCGTTCGACGTAGCGGCCGATCCAGTAGAGCGCCTCGGCGTTGCGGGCCAGCATCACTGACCCCCGGCCTGTTGCTGTTGCTGTTGTTGCTGCTGCTGGTTGCCCAGCATCGACGGTTGCTGCACCGGTTGCATCTCCACGCTGGAGGCCGCCCGGGGCAGGGTGCGCACCACCTGGGCGGCGGCCAGTTCCCGGGCGGCCGCCGAGGCGCGAGAGGCCAGCACCCAGGTGTCCTTGGACCCGCCGCCCTGGCTGGAGTTGACCACCAGCGACCCCTCGGTCAGCGCGACGCGGGTCAGCCCGCCGGGCAGCACCCAGACCTGTTCACCGTCGTTGACCGCGAACGGACGCAGGTCGATATGGCGGGGCACCAGACGCTCGCCCACTTTGGTGGGCACTGTGGACAGCTGCACCACCGGTTGGGCGATCCAGCCCCGCGGGTCGGACTGGATCTTGCGGCGAACCGTCGCCAATTCCTTCTCGGATGCGCTGGGGCCGAACACGATTCCGTAACCGCCCGAGCCCTCGACCGGCTTGATGACCAGTTCGTCGATGCGGTCCAGCACTTCGGCGCGTTCGTCGTCCAGCCAGCAGCGCCAGGTGTCGACGTTGGCCAGCAGCGGCTTCTCGCCCAGGTAGTACTCGATGATGGTCGGCACGTAGGTGTAGACGAGTTTGTCGTCGCCGACACCGTTGCCGACCGCGCTGGAGATCACCACGTTGCCGGCCCGGGCGGCGTTGACCAGTCCGGCCACGCCCAGCACCGAATCGGGCCGGAAGTGCATCGGGTCCAGGTACTCGTCGTCGATGCGGCGGTAGATCACGTCGACCTGGCGCTCCCCTTCGGTGGTGCGCATGTAGACGATGTTGTCGCGGCAGAAGAGATCCGGCCCTTCGACCAGTTCAACGCCCATCTGCCTGGCCAGCAGCGAGTGCTCGAAATAGGCCGAGTTGAACGGTCCCGGGGTGAGGACCACCACGGTGGGATCGGACTCGTTGGTGGGTGCGGCGTTGCGCAGCGCGCGCAGCAGGTGCGAGGGGTAGTCGTCGACTGAGCGCACCCGGTGGGTGCCGAAGAGGTTGGGGAACACCCGCGTCATCACCCGCCGGTTTTCCATCACATAGGAGACCCCGGAGGGTGACCGCAGGTTGTCCTCCAGCACGCGGAAGGTGCCCTGTGCGTCGCGGACGATGTCGATGCCGGCGACATGGATCCGCACTCCGTTGGGGGGGACGATGCCGAATGCCTCGCGGTGGAAGTGCTCACAGGAGGTGATCAGCCGGCGCGGGATGACGCCGTCGCGCAGAATCTCCTGGTCGCCGTAGATGTCGTCGAGGAATCTCTCCAGGGCGACGACCCGCTGGGTCAGGCCGGCTTCCAGTTTCGCCCATTCCGCCGCCGAGATGACCCGCGGCACCAGGTCCAGCGGGAAGGGCCGTTCCTGGCCGGACAGTGAGAAGGTGATCCCCTGGTCGACGAATGCCCGGCCCAGCGCATCGGCCCGCGCACCCAATTCATCAGGACCGGTCGGACCGAGTTCGGCGTGGATTCCCTTGTACGGCGCTCGGACGCCGCCGCGGCGGTCGAACATCTCGTCGTAGGCCGCCGAGTAGGGACCCGCCTCGAGGTAGCCCCCGAAGATGGGGTGGCCGTCCGGCAGGGCGGGGTGCCGGAGGGACGGGTCCGCCTCGACCCGCGGTGTGCGAACGGTCACCCCCGTTATGTTCCAACACATCGGCCGCTTTCGCAGGGCGAGACGCTCGGCTTTGGGCCTGAGCACCGCGTACTGGTAGTCTCACGGTGCGCCGCGAGGGCTTCTGTACGTCCCGGCGCACGACGATCAGATTTCCGCAACCAGATTTGACGAAGAGGGAACGACCGCGTGGCCAACATCAAGTCGCAGAAGAAGCGCATCCTCACCAACGAGCGCCGTCGGCAGCGCAACAAGTCGGTGAAGTCGTCGCTGCACA
>VERS01000222.1 GCA_018882545.1 Mycobacterium sp. | reverse complement strand
ACTCGGAGCTCGCGCTGGTCAGCTGGACACGATCCAGCGTCAGCTGACGCATCCCCGCCGGGGCGGGGATGAACACCGCCGCGCCCCCCAGCAGGGAAACGGGGTTGACGTTGCGTCGCTGATCCTCGGCGCAGACCGGGCAGGAATCGATATGGCGGGCCGTGCGTTTGCGCAGCAGAACGGTGAACTGGCCGTCCCAGCCTTTCAAGATCGCGGCCAACTCAGGACAGGCGTCCGGATTGGCGCGTGCGCCGCGCGCGACCAGCAGCGCCCCCAGACAACGCTCGACGGTCTGACGCAGCCGGAACATCATCGTGTTGGCGTTGGTCAGCGTGACCCCGAGCGCCTCGGCGAGTTCGGGGCCGTCCAGTCCGTGCCGGTAGGACAGCTCCAGCAGTTCGCGGTCGCGGTCTGAGAGCCCGCCGGCGGCGTCGGCGATCAGCCGGGCCAATTCACTCTGCCCGGCAAGGGTTTCCGGGCTCGTCTCGGCAGAGGCCATGTCAGGAAGATCATCGGAAACCTCCTCGCGATAGCGGTGCCGGAGGCGACGCATCGCGTGGTGGCGGGTGATCGAGTACAGCCAGGGGCGGAGACTTCCGGGCTCACGCAGGCTGGCGAGGTCTGCCGCCGCGACGCAGAAGGCGTCCTGCACACAGTCGGCCGCCGCATCGCGGTCCCCGATGAGGCCGACACTGAAGTCGTAGAGACGATCGGCGTAGCGGTCGTAGATCTCGGCAAAGGCCTGACGATCACCCGCCGCCGCCGCCGTCGCGAGCTCACCGTCGCTGAGGTCGGGCTGCAACCCCAGTGCTCTGGTCATCGCACCCCCCGTAGCCGGGTCAGAATTTGCCCCAGTGTAGACCGGCAGCCGGTCCGTTACCAGCGGATTTAGTCGCCGGTACCGGACCACCCGCGGCCCAGGAATCCCCCGCGGCGGTTAATGCCCCGCTCAGTCCGCGCTGCGGAAGAACGGCTCGACCGTGCCGCTGAGTTTGATGACCATCGGATTTCCCCGGCGATCCTTCGCGGTGGGAACCTCAATGAGCACCCAGCCCTCGTCGACGTAGTATTCGTGAACATTGGTTTTCTCTGCACCGTTGAAACGGATACCGACCCCGCGACGCAACACCTCTTCGCTATAAAAAGGGCTCTGCGGATCAACGGAGAGGTGATTCGGCGGAACGTCTGGGATCTGGTCCTCGGGCATGATGGCTTTCGTCGAGTGCTGCGCTGGGTCTTGAATTACTTCCCCAAGAACCTACGCGACCCGGAAAGGGCGCGGGGCGCCTGAGGGGTGATGGAAGTGCCCGACTTGCAGCGACAAACCACCTGCGCCGCAGAAGTTGTCGCTCCTAGGCGGGCAAAGGCAAGCGGTCGGGGCGTGGCATCTCAAGGACAGACCGCCGACTCGGCCCAGCACTGGAATGCGCTTTCGACAGTCTGCGTTTTCGACAGTTTCTTACTCTTGTTTTTTGACAAGCCCTGCTCGCGCTCTTCGGCAACCACGCGAAGTGGGGGTCCCAAGTTGTCGTCGAAACTGTCGTCGTCCGGCCTCCGGAAAGGCCGCGCCGTCGCCGTTTTCCCTGGTGGAGCTAAGGGGACTCGAACCCCTGACCCCCACACTGCCAGGAACAGGCAGACCCGCTGAACAGGCAGTTCAGGCCCATTTCTGGGCTGTAGTTGGCCTCGTAGAGGTCGTAACTGTCGTCAGGGTTGTCGTCGAGATTGTCGTCAATCTTCAGGCGGCGGGATGATCATCCACCGCTCGCTGTCCGCGATGCCGTCGGGGTGGGCGTCGAGCACGGCTCGCACCGCCGCAGCCAGAGCATTGACAGCGGCGCGGGTTCGCGTCCGGGCCGAGGGCAGCAGGATCAGCCCGGGGTGAGTGCGGCCCATTGCCAGCCACTCAGCCGCGAGGGGCCGAAAGTCCTTGATGTTGTTGGTGACCACCGCACGGCCTTCGGCGGTCGCGGTCTCGAAAAGTGTCCGGTCGCTGCACGCGAACAGGTCGTCGCGATCGGCGACGGCGACCACGTCGTAGCCGGCTTCACGCAGGAGCGCCGCGATCCGCGGCGAAAGGTGCTCATCGAGCAAAGCCTTCACCTGCGCAGGGCTTGCTCACCGGCTGCCGCAGCCGAGCGGCCGCGCTCATAGGCGGTCTCATTGGCTGCGATCTCGGCGTCGATCTCCTCGCGGTATTGGCCGTAGTAGGCGACCGCGGCCTGCACCAGTCCGATCGGAGTCTGCAAATAATCCGCCGCCTCGGTGATCGATCCATCGTTGTCCAGGACGGTGGCGATGACCTCCCACACATCCAGGCCGCGGCCCACGAGACCGGCCCGACGGCCACTCGGGCCGTCGAGAAACCGGATCAGGGGATGGGCGTCGCCGCGCAGGCCTTCTTCTATATAGCGCTGAGCAAGGGTGCGCTCGGAAAGGTGTGCGCGGCCGGCCTCCTCGGTGAGCCGCTCCCGCGAACCTGCCGGCAGCCGCAGGGTGAAGTGATCGGCCATGAGGGCATAATACACGGCGTGACACGGTGTGACACCGTATTGTCCCTAATCAACGGTCGGCGGAATGGGACCCCTTGCCAGAACGCGTGTATCTGCAGCGATGGAAGTATGGCGCATAGTCTCGCAAGGTCCACACCCCATGCGCACCACACCAGAATGTGGTGGTCAGGCTTTGTCGTCAAACTGTCGTCAAACCGCCCGGGCCGCCCCCAACCCAGCAAAAAACCCGAGACCATTTGGTCTCGGGTTTTTGTTTGTGGAGCTAAGGGGACTCGAACCCCTGACCCCCACACTGCCAGTGTGGTGCGCTACCAGCTGCGCCATAGCCCCAGGTGCGCAGTCGAAACTACACCACCACCGCAGTGCCCTCCAACCCGCGCCGGGGCGCGAATGGGGCACTACCGCCGCTGTGCCCGGCTATGAGCGACAATCTTGACCCGCCGCGCGGCAACCCCGGCTCGACCCGCGTAGTCGAGGATTGAAGTCGCTCGAAGGCGGGCGCCGGGCCCTACGACAACTCAGCGCGATCCGCGGAGTCCGCGGGCGGCCCCGGGCTGGGTTCAGCAGGCGGCGATTCCCGGGTCTCCGGGGCCAGCAACCAGCCCAGCGCCGCCAGCAGCAGGATCGCCCCGCTGATCCCGAAGGCCCACTCGTAGGAGAACTGCTGGGCCAGCAGACCCACCCCGATCGACCCGACGATCGACCCGAAGTCCGACATCATCTGAAACGCGGCGATCGCCGGGCCGCCGCGGGCCTGGCCGATGATGTCGGCGACCGCCGCCTGCTGCGGAGAGGCATAGATCCCCGATGCCGCACCGGCCACCACCGCCTCGATGAAGAACAGCGGCAACGAGTTCGTCATCCCCAGCGCAACCGTGGACACCGCCGACAACGCCAACCCGGCGATGAGCAACGGCTTTCGCCCGATGCGGTCCGATAGCCGGCCGCTGTACATCACCACCGCGACATTGCCCACCGCGAAAGCGGCCAGCGCCAGTCCCGCGACGTGCCGCGGCTGCCGGTCGAGGACCTCCTCGACGAACAACGGCACCAGAGCGAACCGCAGACCGAACAGCGACCAGCCGGTCGCGAAGTTGGACATCAGCGCCGCGCGGTAAGCCCGGTGGCGCAGCGCCATCCGCAGCGTCACCGCAACCCCATCGGCCTCCGCCGGCGCGGCCAGCACGGACTTACGAAGCCCGATCAGCACGACCGCCGCCGCCACAATGAGCAGCACGCCGTACATCAGGAACGGGGCACGCAGACCCAGCCCGGCGGTCAGATTGCCCAGCACCGGGCCTGCGACCGAACCCACCAGGAACGCCCCGGCGAACAGCCCCGCCACTCGACCACGGGCGTCCGGCGGGCTGATCCGGATCATCAATCCCAGCGCGGAGACGAAGAACATCGTCGAGCCGACCCCGCCCAGCGCCCGGAACAGCAGCAGCTGCCCGTAGGTCTGCGCGAACGCGCACGCTCCGGTCGTCACCGCCACGATGACCAGCCCGCTGATGTAGATCCGCCGCTCCCCCAGCCGCTGTACCAGCGCGCCGGTGGGTGGGGCGGCCAGCAGACGCATCAGCGCGAAGGCGGTGATGATGAAGGTCGCCGCGCTGATACTCACCCCGAAGTGCCGGGCCAGATCCGGCAGCACCGGTGCAACCAGCCCGTAGCCCAACGCGACGATGGCGTTGGCTCCGATCAGCGACCACACCTCGCGGGGCAGCTCGACCTGAGCCTGCGGGCTGCCCTGCGCGACCGAACTCACGCTATGACTGTATTCACCACTTCCTTGGCCTCCTGCTGCACCTGCGCCAGATGCTCGGGCCCCAGGAAGGATTCGGCGTAGATCTTGTAGACGTCCTCGGTGCCCGACGGGCGGGCGGCAAACCACCCGTTGGCGGTGGTGACCTTCAGCCCGCCGATCGCCGCACCGTTGCCCGGGGCTTCGGTGAGTTTGGCGACGATCGGTTCACCGGCCAGTTCGGTGGCCGTCACCTGTTCCGGGGACAGTTTGGACAGCCGGGCCTTCTGCTCCCGGTCCGCCGGGGCGTCCATCCGCGCATACACCGGGGCGCCGTAGGTCTCGGCCAGTTCGGCGTAGCGCTGAGACGGCGTCTTGCCGGTGACGGCCAGGATCTCCGAGGCCAGCAGAGCCAGGATGATGCCGTCCTTGTCGGTGGTCCACACCGAGCCGTCGCGGCGCAAAAATGACGCACCCGCGGACTCCTCTCCACCGAATCCGATTGTGCCGCTGACCAATCCGTCGACGAACCACTTGAACCCGACCGGCACCTCCAGCAGCGTGCGGCCCAGCCCGGCGACGACCCGGTCGATGATCGACGAACTCACGACGGTCTTGCCCACCGCGACGCCGGCCGGCCAGTCGGGGCGGTGCGTGTAGAGGTAGTCGATCGCGACGGCGAGGTAGTGGTTGGGGTTGAGCAGCCCGCCATCGGGGGTGACGATGCCGTGCCGGTCGGCGTCGGCGTCGTTGCCTGTGGCGATCTGATAC
>VERS01000221.1 GCA_018882545.1 Mycobacterium sp. | reverse complement strand
GGGCGATTCGACGGTGACGGCGCGGGCGCGTTCCGCGCTCACCTCGTCGAGCCGAACATGGCTGCCCTTGAACACCGTCGGGAAAAGACGGATCAGCTTGGTACGCGACTTTGCGCGCACCATGGTCACGTCGAGCAGGCCGTCGGCGTGATCAGCGCCGGGGCAGATCAGCATCCCGCCGCCGTAGCTGCGCGTGTTGCCGAACGCGGCCAGGGTGAGGTCGGTGAGCACTTCACGCTGGCCGTCGAAGACCAGCCGGAACGGCAGCGGCCGCAGCTTGGACAGCTCCGCCACGATGGCCAGGTTGTAGCGCATCCGACCGTGCGGCCAGCCCATGCGGTTGACCCGGTCGCTGACCAGCGAGTCGAAACCCGTCGCTGCGATGGTGCCGAAATAGGTACTGCTGCCGTCGGATCCGCGAATCAGCCCGAGGTCAACGGTAGCGGTGTTCCCGGCGGCGACGATGTCGACAGCGGCGGCCGGGTCGGCGGTCGGGATCCGGTATTCGCGGGCATGGTCGTTGCCGGTTCCGGCCGGCACGATCCCCAGTGGAATGCCGCTGTGGGCCAGGGCCTGCAGCGCGAGCCGGATGACACCGTCGCCACCGACGACGACCAGTGCATCAGTGCCGTCGCGTAGGGCTTCGCCCAGGAGTTCGCGGGCATGCGCGACGTCGCGTCCGACCACCTCCAGGACGTCGATGCCGAGTTCCTGAAACCGGGCCACCGCCTTTTCCGCGGCGTGCGGGGCATTGCCGTGGCCGGCCATCGGGTTGGTCAGGATGGTGACGCGCGAAATCGCGGTCACGGAATCAGCTTGCCCGGGTTGAGGATTCCGGCCGGATCGACGGTCTGCTTGACTGCCCGCAAGATTTGCACGCCCAGTTCGCCGATCTCGGCCGGCATCCACTGCCGATGATCGGCGCCGACGGCGTGGTGGTGGGTTATGGTGCCGCCGTTGGCGACGATGGCGTCACTGGCTGCCACCTTCGCAGAACGCCATTGTGCGGCGGCGTCGCCGCGCTGTCCGGCGACGACGGTGAAGTACAGCGATGCGCCCGTGGGGTAGACGTGCGAGATGTGACACATCACCAGAGCGCTGGTGCCGCTGGCGCTCAGTGCCGTGGTCAACGCTTCGGTGACGGCGGCCTTGAGATTTGGAAGATTCGACCACGTCGTCGCGGTTTCCAGGGTCTCGCACAACGCGCCCGCCTTGAGCAGCGCGTCACGCAGGTAGGGGGCGTCGAATCGGCCGTGCTCCCAGGCCTCGGCGGCCTGCTCACCCAGCGAGGTGCCGCCGTGCGCTGCCAATAGAGCACGGGTTTCGGCATGCCGGCTTTCGGTGTGGGCCGGGCTGCCCTCGAAAACGGTGATCGCCAGGCAGCCTCCGGTGTGGCTTTGCTCGCCGATGCTGTGCGTGGTAGCCAGGTTGATGCCGGTCTCGACCTCGTCGGACAATCGCAGCACGGTCGGCCCGGTGCCGGTCTGTACGACGGCGCGCAGAGCGTCGGCCCCCGTGCTGAAGTCGGGGAAGGACCATGCTTCGTAGCGCACGGACTCGGGCACCGGATGAATCCGAACCCGCACCCGGGTGATGATCCCGAAGGCACCTTCCGAACCGCAGAACAGTTCGCGCAGATCCGGTCCGGCGGCCGAGGCGGGGGCCCTGCCAAGGTTCAGCGCACCAGCGGGGGTGATGACGTGCAGGCCCCGAACCATGTCGTTGAACCGGCCGTAGCCGGCCGAATTCTGACCCGAGGACCGGGTTGCGGCGAAGCCGCCGATACTGGCGAAGCGGAAACTCTGCGGAAAATGGCCCAGCGAGAAGCCTCGCTCATTGAGGAGTTCCTCGGCCTGGGGCCCGGCCAGTCCGGCGCCGAGTTCGGCCTCCCCGGAGACCTCGTCTAGCCAGTGCAGCGCTTGGAGGCGGCGCAGATCGAGGGTGACGACGCAGTCGAACTCACCGCGGATGGGGTCCAGACCACCAACCACGCTGGTGCCCCCGCCGAAGGGAACGACTGCAATCCGGTTCCGCGAACAGTATCCGAGCACCGCGGAGATCTCGTCCTCGCTGCCGGGAAGGACAACCGCGTCGGGTGCGTCCTGGTGGGTCTGCTTGCGGCGCAGAAGATCCGGTGTGGACTTACCGCCGGCGCGCATGATTCGATCGTGGTCCGCAGTGCGCACGAACTGCGCGCCGACAATGGCAGCGAGACCGTCGAGGTGGGGTTGGGCCAGCATTGACGGCGACAGTTGCACCTCGTCGATACCCGGGGCGCTGATTTCTGATCCACCGACACCGAGGGCCTGCTCGAGCAGGGTGCGGATGCCGGATGTCAGCGGCTTGGCCAGAGCCGGGTCACCCCAGGCATCCCAGGCCATCGGAGGTAACAGGTTTCCCGCATCGGTATCGACCACGGGTTACAGTATTACAGATCATGTCAATCAATAACGCCGCTCCAATCGAGGTCCCCCTTGCGCACGATGTGGGGGACCGGATACTCGCGGCCGCCGCCAGTTGTGTGCGGGACTTCGGCGTGCAACGGGTCACCCTTGCCGAGATCGCCCGGCGTGCCGGGGTCAGCCGGCCCACGGTCTACCGGCGCTGGCCGGACACCCGCACCATCTTGGCGGCATTGCTGACCGATCGGATCACCGATGCGTGGCTTCAGGTGCCGTCCTGCGGGTCGGGCCGGGAACCTTTGGTGCGCCGGATCGTCGCGGTGGCTGCCAGGCTGCGCCGCGACGGCTTTCTTCTGGCGGTGCTGCGAACAGCGCCTGAGTTGGCGATGGTCTACATCGCTGGCCGGCTGGGAACCAGCCAGCAGATCCTCATCGACCTGGTTGCCGCCGAGTTGCGGAAAGGCCAGCAGGGCAGGACCATTCGACCGGGGGATTCGCGACAGCTGGCAGCGATGGTCCTGCTCATCGCCCAGTCGACCATCCAGTCCGCCCAGATGGTCGAGCCGATCCTCGATCCCGAAGCGCTCGACGCCGAACTCACCCACGCCCTGAACGGATACCTGTGCCCATGACCGATCTACCCGCGAAAACCACCCGCAGCACCGTCCTCAACGCCGCCCGGCGGACCGCCGAGTTGGTCGACCTCGCCGACCGCGGTGCGGTCGACATCGTCGTCGTCGGGGGTGGAATCACCGGAGCCGGTATCGCATTGGATGCGGCCAGCCGCGGATTGTCCGTGGTGCTGGCCGAGAAGCACGACCTGGCATTCGGCACCAGCCGGTGGAGTTCGAAGCTGGCGCACGGTGGCCTGCGCTACCTGGCCAGCGGCAACGTCGGGATCGCCCGTCGCAGCGCCGCCGAGCGGGGAATCCTGATGTCCCGCAACGCGCCGCATCTGGTCAAAGCGATGCCGCAACTGGTCCCGCTGCTGCCGTCGATGAGCCGCGGGCAGCGGGCCCTGGTCAGAGTGGGTTTTGCCGCCGGCGACCTTTTGCGGGCGCTGGCCGGCACCGCGCCCTCGGTGTTACCGCGGCCGCGCCGGATCGGCGCGCAGGAAGCGATCGCGATGGCCCCGACGGTGCGTCGCGACGGCCTCGACGGAGCTCTGCTGGCCTATGACGGTCAACTGATCGACGACGCCCGACTCGTGGTCGCGGTGGCCCGGACCGCGGCCCAACACGGCGCCACCGTCGTCACCCGGGTGGCGGCCTCGCAGGCCACCGGTTCCTCGGTGCGACTCACCGACACGCTGACGGGGGAGACGTTGGATGTCTCGGCACGGGCGGTCATCAACGCCACCGGCGTGTGGGCGGCCGAAGTGGATTCGTCCATCAGACTCCGGCCCAGCCGGGGCACCCACCTGGTATTCGATGCCGCGTCCTTCGGCAACCCGACTGCGGCACTGACAATTCCGATTCCCGGTGAAACCAACCGGTTCGTGTTCGCGATGCCCGAACAGCTGGGCCGGGTCTACCTGGGGCTGACCGACGAGGAGTCGCCCGGCCCGATCCCCGATGTCCCGGAACCGACTGCGCATGAGGTGACGTTCCTGCTCGACACGGTGAATACCGCACTGCAGACTGAGTTGACGACAGCCGACGTGACCGGCGCGTACGCCGGTCTGCGGCCGTTGATCGACGCGGGTGAGGGCCGGACCTCGGACCTTTCGCGCGATCACGCTGTGCTGGAGTCGGATTCGGGATTGTTCAGCATTGTCGGCGGTAAGCTCACCGAGTACCGGCATATGGCCGAGGATGTGCTGGACCGGGCGATCACGGGTCGGGGCCTGAGCGCCGGGCCCTGTCGCACAAAGAGTCTGCCGTTGGTGGGTGCCCCGGCCAACCCGGGCTCCGCCCAACGGCTTTCAGGTGTCTTGCCGGGCTCACTGGTGGCACGCTACGGTGCGGAGTCGGCCGCCGTCATCGCAGCAGCGCGGTGCGAGCGGCCCACCGAACGGGTCGCCGAGGGTATCGACGTCACCCGCGCGGAATTCGAGTTCGCGGTCACCCACGAGGGCGCCCTAGACGTCGAGGACATCGTGGACCGGCGCACCCGTATCGGTCTGGTGGCCGCCGACCGGCAACGTGCCGTCGCGGCGGCCGAGGAGATGCTCGCCCTATCCCGCTGAGCAGACGGAAAAGTCCCGGCGCGCTCGGCGTGTCGGAGTCTTTTCCGTCTGCTCGCGCGGAGTGGGCGCGGAGTGGGCGCGGAGTGGGCGCGGTGCGGCCGCGGTGCTCGGCGAGGCTACAGCGGGATGTTCTTGTGCCGGCCGCGCCGTTGCGGGGCCTCGGCCAGCGCCTGGGTCAGCTTGCTGCGGGTGTGCGCGGGGTCGATCTTCTCGTCGACAACCTCGATCTCGATCGCGCTGTCCACCCCGCCGGCGATTCGCTCGTGCTCGGCGGCCAGTTCCTCGTGCAGAGCTTCGCGCTCGTGCTCCGGTGCGGCGGCGAGTTTCTTCTTGTGCAGAATCCCCACAGCGGCCTTGGCGCCCATGACCGCCACCTCGGCGTCCGGCCAGGCGAACACCTTGGTGGCGCCCAACGAACGCGAGTTCATCGCGATATAGGCC
>VERS01000220.1 GCA_018882545.1 Mycobacterium sp. | reverse complement strand
ACCTGAACCTCAAGGGCCCGTTCCGGTTGTCGGCGCTGGCCGGGGAGCGCATGGTGACCGCAGGCGGCGGGGTGATCATCAACGTCAGCACCAACGGCTCACTGCGCCCGCATCCGGCGTACCTGCCCTACGCCGCGGCCAAGGCCGGACTCAACGCGCTGACTGAAGGGTTGGCGAAGGCCTACGGGCCGACGGTCCGGGTCAACACCCTGATGCCGGGGCCCTTCCTGACCGACATCAGCAGGGCCTGGCGCCTCGAGGAGGGCAGGGCAGACAGCAATCCATTCGCCGGCTATGCGCTACAGCGCGCCGGCGATCCCGCCGAGATCGTCGGCGCGGCCGTGTTCCTGATGTCGGATGCCTCCAGTTTCACCACCGGCTCGATCGTGCACGCCGACGGCGGCTTTCCCTGACGGTATCCCCGGTCCCAGATCCCAGGCGGGCTACTGCGCGTCCCGCACGGCGGCCAGCCGTTCGTCGACCCGGGCCAGCGCCTCGTCGAGAACATCGACCTTCTCGACGCGTCTTTGGTTGGCCTGCTCCACCGATCCGCGGGCACCCTCGGCACCGACCCGTGCAGCACCCTCCCGCCGGAGCAGGCTGAAGTTCTTCTCCCGCGCTTTGCGGACCCGGCTCTGCAGGTCCTTCAGGGCCTGCTCGTCCAGACCGGCCAGACGCTTGGGCATGGTCGCGTCGACCAAGGCCTTCTCGTCCTCGCTCATGTTCACGTGCTTACTCATGGGATTTCCTCGCTTAGGGCGTGACGATGTTGAAGTTCGGATCCGGCTGGTCGAGCACTCCAATCAGAGTCTGCAGCGCCCCGGCGTCGCCGCTGATATCCAGACCCGGTGAGCTTAGGTCGCCCACTGCCGCGGCCATCAACCGCATCTTGGTGGCCAGCGTCACCGTGGCGGTGGCGGTGGCGGGGTCAGCGGAACGCTTGCGGTAGACCAGCACACCGTTGCCCAGCGTGACCCGGTAGTTGGCGGCCAGGTCGGTGAACGTCACGTCGAAGGCCAGGTCGAGATCCCAGGCGCGCGGGCCGTTCACCGAGATCGCCAGGATGTCGAACATCTGCTCCGGAGTCAGTTGACGAAGCACCGTCGGTGCGGTCGTGCTGACCGGGGTGCCGAAGTTTCCGGTGCGCAACTCGGTCGATCCCGAGAGGAAGAAGTTGCGCCAGGTCGCGCACTCGGCGCCGTATCCCAGCTGCTCGAGGGTGTCGGCATAGAGTGCCCGTGCGCCGGGGTGATTCTCGTCGGTGAAGATCGCATGGTCCAACAGCGTTGCCGCCCAGCGGAAGTCACCGGAGTCGAAGGCCTCTCGGGCGAGCTCGACCACCCGATCGATACCACCGATCGCGGACACATAGCGCGGCCCGGCCTCCTCGGGTGGGTGCGGCCATAATCGGCCCGGGTTGCCGTCGAACCAACCCATGTAGCGCTGGTAGACCGCCTTGACGTTGTGGCTGACCGAGCCGTAGTAGCCGCGGGTGTGCCAGGCCTTCTCCAACGCGGGCGGCATCGCGAAGTTCTCGGCGATCTCGATACCGGTGTAGCCCTGGTTGAGTTGACGCAACGTCTGATCGTGCAGGTAGGCGTACAGATCCCGCTGCAGGGAGAGGTACCCCACGATGCGATCCCGTCCCCAGGTCGGCCAGTGATGGGAGGCGAACACCACGTCGGTGCGGTCGGCAAAGCTGTCGATGGCCTCGGTGAGGTAACCCGACCAGGCGTGCGGATCACGAACCAGCGCACCGCGCAGGGTCAGCAGGTTGTGCAGGTTGTGGGTGGCGTTCTCGGCCATGCACAGCGCCCGGAATTTGGGGAAGAAAAAGTGCATCTCGGCCGGCGCCTCGGTGCCCGGCGCCATCTGGAACTCGATCTCCACACCGTCGAGGGTGTGCGTCTCGCCGGTGGTCGTGATGTCGATGGTGGGCACGATGATGGCCACCTCGCCGGTGGACGGTGCCTGGCCCAGACCGCAGCCCACCTGTCCCTGCGGCCCACGCTCCAGGGCGGTGCCGTACATGTAGGCGGCCCGGCGGGTCATCGCGGTCCCGGCGTAGACGTTCTCCTGCACGGCGTGCCCGGTGAAGCCCTCCGGCGCCAGCACCGGGACGGCGCCGGCGTCCACGTCAGCCTGGGTGGTGACGCCCAACACCCCGCCGAAGTGGTCGACGTGGCTGTGGGTGTAGATCACCGCCCTCACTGCGCGGTCCCCGCGGTGTCTGCGGTACAGGGCCAGCGCGGCCGCAGCGGTCTCCGTGCTGACCAGTGGGTCGATGACGATCACCCCGGTGTCGCCTTCGACGAAGGTGATGTTCGACAGATCCAGACCGCGGACCTGGTAGATGCCCTCGACCACCTCGTAGAGACCCTGCTTGGCGCTCAGCGTGGACTGCCGCCACAGGCTGGGATGCACCGAGGCCGGTGCCTCGCCGGCCAGGAAGGCGTAGGCGTCGTTGTCCCACACCACCCGGCCGTCGGCCGCGGTGACCACGCACGGTTCCATCGCCCCGAGGAAACCCCGGTCGGCGTCGGCGAAGTCGGCGGTGTCGTCGAACGGTAATGCGGCGGTGTGGCCGCGGTTGAGGGATTCGATCACCGGGGTGGGCGGTTTGTGGGTCATGCCCGCAATGTTTCCCGAACCGCAACGGTCCTACACCGGTTATCGAGGCCGGTTATCGAGTTGCGCTCGACTCCCCGCCCGCGTGCGCGGTACCTACACTCCGACAATGAGCTTCGTCGAGGTGATAGAGACCGTGGGGAAGGCTATCGACGCGGTCGGGGTGGCGGTGATCGCCGTCGGCGCGTTGATTTCGGCGGCCGGTGCGGTGGCGCGACTGCGCGGCGGGACCGCCGATGTCTACCGGTGGTTCCGCGAACAGTTGGGCCGGTCGATCCTGCTGGGCCTGGAGTTCCTGGTCGCCGCCGACATCATCCGGACCGTGGCGGTGACCCCGGATGCCCGCAGCGTGGCGATCCTGGCCGGAATCGTCCTGATCCGGACATTCCTGAGCTTCTCCCTGCAACTTGAGGTCACCGGCTACTGGCCGTGGCAGGCCGCCCGGGCCCGGCAACAGGCCCACCACGGGTGAGGTAGCTTCGCCTGCGTGCCGGACCACAACCACACCACGGCCCCGGACGTGGGTCTGGACATCGGCCCGGACATGGCGCGAGTGGCCGCCTGGATGTCGCAGCAGGGCCTGGGCGAGGGTCCGATCACCGACGTCACGGAGATCACCGGCGGCACCCAGAACATCATGCTGCGGTTCCGCCGGTCCGGCCGCGACTACGTATTCCGCCGCGGGCCACGTCATCTGCGTCCGGTCAGCAACGCGGTGATTCTGCGCGAAACCCGGGTGCTGCGCGCACTGGCCGGCACCGATGTACCCCACGCCCCGCTCATCGCGGTGTGCGAGGACCCCTCGGTGCTCGGTGATGCCGTCTTCTATCTGATGGAACCGGTCGACGGTTTCAACGCCGGCGCCGCTCTGCCGCATCTGCACGCCGGCGATCCGGAGGTCCGCCACGCGATGGGGCTGTCGATGGCCGATGCCGCGGCCCGACTCGGCGCGCTGGACCACCGGGAGGTGGGCCTGGGCGACTTCGGCAAACCGGACGGTTTTCTGGATCGTCAAGTGCCGCGGTGGCTTTCGGAGCTGGAGTCCTACGCGGCATTCGAGAACTATCCGGGTCCGGACATCGGGAACGTCGATGCCGTGGCGGCCTGGCTTCGCCAACGCCAGCCTCCCGCGTTCTCGCCGGGCATCATGCACGGGGACTACCACGCAGCCAACGTGATGTTCTCCCCCACCGGCCCGGATGTGGTGGCCATCGTGGACTGGGAGATGTGCACGATCGGAGACCCGCTGCTGGATCTGGGCTGGATGCTGGCCACCTGGTCCCGTCCGGGCCATCAGCCGGTGCTGCCCAACGAGCTGATGAGCGCCGGCGGTCTGGCCAGCCCCGATGAACTGGTGGCGCAGTACGCGGCCAACACCACCCGCGACCTGTCCGATATCGACTGGTACACCGTGTTGGCCTGCTTCAAACTTGGCATCATCCTGGAGGGAACGAACGCGCGCGCCGCCGCGGGCAAGGCGCCCAGGGAAATCGGCGACGTGCTGCACACCGCGACGGTCCGGCTGTTCCAGCGCGCCGTGGCGATCATGGAGGGAAGCTGAATGATCGACTTCGAGATACCGGCGGACCTGGCGGCCCGGCGCGACGAGATTCGCGCGTTCGTCACCGAGGACATCGTGCCCTTCGAGCGTGATCCGCGCTTGACCCGGCACGGACCCAACGAGGAAATGCGCACTGAGTTGGTCGAATTGGCCCGCAAGGCTGGCCTTCTCACCGTGCAGGCACCCCGGCGGTTCGGCGGTTGGGAGCCCACCCACCGTGAGCAGGCGGTGCTCTTCGAGGCGGCCGGCTGGTCGACGCTGGGGCCGGTGGCGATGAACTGCGCGGCCCCCGACGAGGGCAATATGTTCATCCTGTCCAAGATCGCCAACGCGACCCAGGCCGAGGAGTTCCTGGTCCCGGTGATCGACGGCCGGCAGCGCTCGGTGTTCGCGATGACCGAACCCGGCGGCGCGGGGTCGGATCCGGGTCAGCTCAAGACCGCAGCGGTCCACCACGCCGGACCGGCCGGCGGCGAGTACGTCATCAACGGACACAAGTGGCTGATCACCGGCGCCGACGGAGCGCGCACCTGGATCATCATGGCCCGGGTGGCGCCCAATGCGCACGGCGGTGACGGACCGACGCTCTTCCTCTGCGACGGCCGCACACCCGGTATCGAACTGGAGCGGGTGATGAACACCATGGACCGCAACTATGTGCAGGGTCACGGCGTGGTGCGCTTCAACGACCTGACGCTGCCGGCCTCGGCGGTGCTCGGCGAGGTCGGTCAGGCGTTGCGCTATGCGCAGATGCGACTGGCGCCGGCACGGCTGACGCACTGCATGCGCTGGCTGGGAGCCGCCGAGCGGGCGCAGTCCATCGCCATCGAGCACGCCCGAACCCGCACGGCCTTCGGC
>VERS01000219.1 GCA_018882545.1 Mycobacterium sp. | reverse complement strand
AGCCTGGGCATCGGCATGGCCCGGAACCGGCGGTCGATGCCCTGGATCGAATCCATCGCCGAGCGGAACGCCGCTGAGACGGCGGCGAAGAAGATGGCCTGCAGCACGATCAGCGGCGTGAGGTACTGCGCGTAACTGCTCATCGGCTGGACCGCGCCCAGGATGTTCTTCAGCGGCAGGTAGAAGCCGATGGTGAACACGATCGACCCGATGATCTGGGTGGCCAGTTCGCCGTTGATCAGGGTGGGGATGATCATCCGGGTGGTCAGGGTCCACCACTGCTGCAGGGTGGACGGCATCGGCCGGGCCGATACCGGGATGGCGGCTGCGGTCATGCCAGGGCTTCCAGCACCTCGGTGGCGTCGGTCTCGGCCTGATGACCGGTCAGGCGCAGGAACACCTCGTCCAGCGACGGCCGCCGCAACGCGATGTCCTGCAGTTCGATACCGGCGCCACTGACCAGGTTGAGCGCAGCGATCAGGGTGTTGGCCCCGTCGGGGGCCGGCATCGAGACGCGGTCGGAGGCGTCGGTCAGCGCGGCGCGGTTCTGCTCGGGCAGCAGGTCGCCCAGTGCGGCGGCCACCGCCGGGACGTCGGTCATATCCCGCGGGACGATCTCGCAGTAGGTGCCGCCGGTGCGCTCCTTGAGTTCGTCGGCGGTCCCCTCGGCGATGATGGCGCCCCGGTCGATCACGATGATCCGGTCGCTCAGCGAATCGGCCTCCTCCAGGTACTGCGTGGTCAACAGGGTGGTGATCCCCTCGGACTTGAAGTCCGACACCAGGTCCCAGATGGCCAGCCGGCTGCGCGGGTCCAGGCCGGTGGTCGGCTCGTCGAGGAACACCACCTCGGGTCGCACCACCAGGCCGCAGGCGATGTCGATGCGCCGGCGCATACCGCCGGAGTAGTTCTTCACGCCGCGGTCAGCGGCATCGACAAGGTCGAACCGTTCCAGTAATTCGGCGGCCCGGGACCGGGCCTCGCTGCGCTTGAGGCCCTGCAGGCGACCGAACATCACCAGGTTCTGCCGGCCGGTGAGCATATCGTCGAGGGCGACGTGTTGACCGGTGAGCATGATCGACCGGCGCACTGCGGCCGGATCGCTGCGCACGTCGTTGCCTGCGACGATCGCCGTACCGGAGTCCGGTGTCGCCAACGTCGAGAGGATGTCGACCGTGGTGGTCTTGCCGGCCCCGTTGGGTCCGAGCAGACCGAGGACCTCGCCGCGGCCCACCTCGAAGCTGATCCCGCGCAACGCGATCACCGATCCGAAGGACTTTTTGAGGTCGTCGACGACGACGGCCCGGTCAGTGCTGGACATGCGGGTGCTGGACATGGTGATCTCCGGTGTCGGGTGTCATGGCGTGCGCCTAGGCCGAGTCGATCGACGACAGGTCCACCAGGGCCAGCTCGTGTTCGGCGGAATCGAGGTCGGCCTCGGCGATCGCTTCGCCGGCCAGTTCGAGCAGGGCTGCGGAGAAGTGCCGCGACAACGACTCCACGTCGGTGCGGCCGAGTCGACGGGTGTCGTGCCACCAGTCGATGTGCAGGGCTCCCGAGTACCGATACACCCGCAACTCGACGGCGTGGCCGAGGCCCGGCACCGCCTCCCGCACCGGCAGCGCGAGATCGGAGTCGAACCGGACCGGCGCTTCCGACGACTGCCCGGCCGGCAGATCAGGGATGGTGCCCAGATGCGAGAAGAAGATGTCGGCCGGGCGGACCGACCCCAGCAGTCGGGCGGTGGGGGCGTAGACGTAGCGCAGCAGTCCGTACCCGATTCCATAGTGCGGCACCGCCTTGAGTGTCGCGGCGATGTCATCGAGCAGTTCGCGGGCACTGGCCTTGCGGGGTGTCGCACAGGGGATGACGACCGGGTAGATCGTGGTGAACCAGCCCACCGTTCGCCCGACGTCGACATCGGGACGCAACACCGAGCGGCCCTGGCCGCCGAGTTCGACGGCGACCCTGCCGTCGCCCACGGTCGCCCCGACCGCGCGGCCCAGCGCAGCCAGCAGCAGGTCGTCCAGCGGTACCCCGAGCCGTCGCCGGGCGTCGTCGATCACGCCGGTCTGCTCGGCGGTGAGCACCGAGGCCAACCGCTTCAGGTCCCCCGCGTCGGGCGGCTCCGGAGCCGGCCCGGCCAGCCCCAGAGTGGCCTGGCGGACCACCTTGAGCCAGTGGTCCCGGCTCTCCAGCACCGCCGGGTGCATGGCCAGCCCCGCGCATCGGTGCAGCCATTCCCGCCAGGTGGTGCTCACCGGTTCCAGCAGGATCGGATCGCCCGCCAGGCGTTGAGCGAACGCGGTGAACACGTCGGTGAGCAGGATGTCGCGGGATGCGTGGTCGCCGGCGATGCCGTGCAGGCTCAGCACCAGGTAACACCGCTCGCCGGCGTTGACGTAGGTGGCGTTCAGCGGCGAGCCGAGCAGATGGTGTTCCCGCATCTGCTCGGTCAGCACGGCCATCACCGCGTCACGTTCCTCTTGGCTGCCCGGCTCGATACCGTCGGGCAATGTGTGGGTGGCCAGCGCGGCGAACTCCTCCGGCTCCCCCAGTCGCTGCTCCCAGGTTCCGGCGTGCTCGACGAGCCGAAGTCTCAGCGCGTCATGGTGATTGGCTAACGCAGTCAGCACGGCGCGGATGTCGTCGAGTTGGACGTCGGGCCGAAGTTGCAGCACGAGCGGTACCCGCCAGCTACCGACATCGCGGACCCCGTGCTCGAGGAAGTACGCGACGTTGGGCGGAACCGGTGGATGGGCGGAGTCGTCGCGAGTGCGGCGGGCCAGGCTGCCCTCGGCGTACCGGGCGGTGACGGCCCGGGCCAGCGATGCCACGGTCTGGTTCTCGTAGATATCCTGGGGGCTCAGATCCAGCCCCTCCTTGGCGGCGGTCATCGCGACGCTGATCGCGACCAGTGAATCGCCGCCTACCTCGAAGAAGTTGGTGTTGCGGTCGATGCCGGCGACCCCGAGGCACTGGGACCAGATGCGCTGCAGGCTGGCCTCCATCTGCGAGGTGCTGCTGGTCGCCGGGGCACCTGTGCCCTCAGCCGAGGGCGGTCCGCCGGCCACCCCTGAGACGCCGGCGGGCGCCCTGCTGGCCGGGTTGTAGTCAATCCAAAACCGTTGCCGCTTGAAGGGATAACCGGGCAGCGATACCAGGGTTGGGTGTTCTCCGATGCGCGGGCTCCAGTCGACCTCCACCCCGGCGGCCCAGAGCTGGCCCAGCGCCAGCAGGAAGGTGTCGTGGTCGCTTCGGTTCTGGGCCTGGTGGCGCATCAGCCGCACCGCCCGGTGCGCAGGCGACCACTTCGGGTGCCGCATTGCCGACGCGGTCAGGGTTCCGCCCGGGCCCACCTCGACGAAAACCCGGGCGGGATCGTCAAGCAGGACGTCGAGTTCATCGGAGAACCGCACGGTCTGGCGGATCTGGCGCGCCCAGGTGGCCGGATCGGTCGCCTCGGCGGCCGTCATCTGAGCGCCGGTCACATTGGACAGCAGCGGGATGGTGGGTTCCCGCAGCTCCAGCCGGGACAGGAACGCGGTGAACTCCGGGACCACCGGATTCATCAGGCGTGAGTGGAAAGCGTGCGCGGTGCGGACCCGCCGGGCCACGATGCCGCCCTCAGCCAGCCGGGCCTGGAAGTCTCGGATGGCCTGCTCGGAGCCGGCGACCACGCAGCTGCCGGGGTCGTTGATCGCGGCCAGGTCCACATCGGGGGTCAGGTGTTCGGCGAGGGCCTCGGGCCCCAGCGCCACCGCCACCATGACCCCGCGGGCCGAAGCGTGCATCAGCCGTGCGCGCATGGACACCGCTTTGACCGCGGTGGGCAGGTCAAAGACGCCGGCCAGCGTCGCAGCCACCCATTCGCCGATGCTGTGCCCAGCCAGCGCCGCCGGACGGATGCCGTAGGACTCGGCCAGTTTGGCCAGCGCGTACTCCACTGCGAACAACGCCGGTTGGGCCCGGTCGGTGCGTTCCAGATTGCGCCCGGATCCGTCGAAGACCTCCGAGCGCAGATCGAAACCCATCTCAGCGCCGAACGCAGCGGCGCAGGCGTCGAAATGTTCCCGGAACACCGGTTCGCATTCGTGCAGACCGCGGGCCATCCCGATGTGCTGGGCGCCCTGCCCCGGGAAGACGAACACCACCCGGTCGTCTCGGTCAGCGGAACCGATCTCGGGAGCCTCGCCGATGAAGACGTTGTCGTGCTCGGCGGCGCCCAGCACGCCGGCGGCATGCTCCTGGTCGTTGACCACCGCCGCCATCCGGATCGGCTCCCGGCGCCGCCGGGTCAGGGTGTAGGCGGCATCGGGCAGGCTTACCTCGTCGGCGTCGGACAGCTCCGCGGCCAGGGCCGCCCGGGCGCCGTCCAGGGCCTCGGCGGTGCGGGCCGACAGCAGGAGCACCTGGGGGCCGTCGGCGGCCTCGGCGCCGACGACCGCCGGCGCCTCCTCCAGCACGATGTGGGCGTTGGTGCCGCCGACGCCGAATGAGCTCACCCCGGCTCGCAGCACACCGTTCCACTCCCACGGTCCGTCCGCACCGCGGATCGCAAACGGGCCCCGGTCGATGTGCAGTTCGGGGTTGGGGCTGGTGTAGTGCAGCGTCGCCGGGATGGCCCGGTGCTTGAGGCACAGCACGGTCTTGATCAGCCCGGCGATCCCGGCTGCGGTCTCCAGGTGGCCGATGTTGGATTTGACCGACCCGAGGTAGCACGGCCCCGGCCGTTCCTCCTCGGAGATCGCGAATGCCTGGCGCAGACCCTCGATTTCGATCGGATCCCCCAGCGGGGTGCCGGTGCCGTGGGTCTCGACGTAGCTCACGGTCGAGGCGTCCACTTCGGCCACCGCATGCGCCTCGGCGATGACCTCGGCCTGCCCGGCGGCGTTGGGCGCCGCGTAGTTCATCTTCGTCGCACCGTCGTTGTTCAGCGCCGAGCCCCGGATCACCGCGTGGATCCGATCACCGTCGTCGAGCGCATCCTGCAGTGGCTTGAGCACGACGACACCCACACCGCTGCCGAAAATCGTTCCGTCCGAACGGATGTCGAA
>VERS01000218.1 GCA_018882545.1 Mycobacterium sp. | reverse complement strand
GTCGTTGTCATCGCATTGTGGACCTGGGTCACGATGCACGTCGGCAGGGGATCGTCCCCGATCTGGTCGATCGTGACGGTGTAGCCCTGCGCCTGCAGTTCGGCGATGGTCCGCACCGCGCCCCCCTCGGGCATCCAGGTCATACGGCCGGCGTCGTCGGCGATGCACATAACGGCGCTGCCGTCGGCGGCGGTCGCACCGCGGCCGAGTTCGTCGCCACCGCAGGGCGCATCAACTAACGGCGGGGCGGCACTCGCCGGCCCGGTACCGACGAGAATCCCGGTAACCACCATCGCCGCGGCGGTCCACCCCGATCTGACCACAGCCATGTTCACCCCCGATTACCGAATCCGGACGGACTTGGCATTCCCCGTCGGCCGCGGCGCGAAACTTCCCACCTCTTCAATGGTTCCGTCCCGCCGGTCTGGCCGGCCGGTCTACCTTGGCAAGCGCCGAGAGCGCCGCTCAACGGGCCTGGTTCGTCGAGTGGAGGTGTGAGGCGATGATCGTGGGTCTGGGCTTCGCGATGATCGCGACCTTCATGTATTTGATCCTGAGTCGGCGCGTCACGCCGGTCGTCGCCTTGATTCTGGTGCCCGCCCTGTTCGCGGTGGTCGCCGTGGCCAGCGGTGCCGCGGTGCCGGCCGACGGCGGAGTCGCCGCCGCGATCATGGACTCGATCAAGAGTTTCGCCCCCACCGCGGCGTTGCTCTTCTTCGCGATCATCTACTTCGGACTGATGATCGACGTGGGCTTGTTCGATCCGCTGGTCCGGTTGATCCTGCGGGCGGTCGGCAACAGCCCGGTCAGGTTGGCCGTGGGCACCGCGGTGCTGGCGGGCATGGTGTCACTCGACGGTGATGGGTCCACTACCTTCATCATCACCGTCTCGGCGCTGCTGCCGGTCTACCTGAAGCTGGGCGTGAGCCCCGTCGTGCTGGCCACCGTTGCCTGCCTGGCCAACGGGGTGCTCAACATCGTCCCCTGGGGCGGCCCGACCGTGCGGGCGGCGACCGTCCTCAAGGTGCCGCCCAATGATCTGTTTCTTCCGATGGTGCCCGGCATGATTGCGGCGATCGGGGTGGTGCTGCTGTTCGCCGTCCTCATGGGTCGCGCGGAGAGTCGTCGGCTACAGGCTGCTGTCGCGGGGGGAAATGGGGGCGGTGCCGGACCGGGGATCCTTCCGGCACACCCGGGCGGCTCGGCGGAGGCCGAGTTGGACTACGAGGAGCGCAACCCCGATATGGTGACGGGCCTGGACCCGCGGCGGGACACCCTGCGCCCCCGGCTCATCTGGTTCAATCTGGCCCTCACGGTCACCCTGCTGGTGCTGCTGGTGTTCGATGTTCTCCCGCTGCCGTTGCTGTTCATGGGCGCCTCGGCCATCGCGATCGTGGTGAATTTTCCCGACCACGTCGACCAGTCCGAGCGGATCAAGGCGCACGGTGCGTCGATCGTGTCGGTGGTGGCGATGGTCTTCGCCGCGGCGGTGCTCGTCGGTGTTCTGGAGGGCACCGGCATGGTCGCGGCGATGGCCCACGCGATCGTCGGCGTGGTGCCGCCGGGAGTCGGTCACTGGTTCGCGGTCATCACCGGTCTGCTGAGCATGCCGTTGACCTTCTTCATGAGTAACGACGCCTTCTATTTCGGCGTGCTGCCGATCCTGTCCGAGGCCGCCGCCAACTACGGCATCACCGCCGAGCAGATGGCGCGGGCCGCCATCGTCGGCCAGCCCGTCCATCTGACCAGCCCACTGGTTCCGGCGATGTTGCTGCTGATTTCCCTGGCCCGCGTCGAGCTGGCCGACTTCCACCGGAAGGTCATCTGGCGGGCTGTGGTCTGCTCGCTGGTGATGCTGGGTGTCGCGGTTGCCCTCGGCGTTGTGCCGGCCTGAACACGGACGCGGTTACCCGAGGGTCACATCCCTCTTACCCTTGGCGCGGCCAGGCCGGCTACTTCAGGAAGGCGTCGACCGTCGCTGCGAACTTCTCGTGCTGCTGGAACAGGAAGGCGTGGCCCCCGTCGAAGAAGGCCAGCCAGGAGAACGGAATCTGGCGGGCCATGTTCACCGAGTTGATCGGCTTGTCGACGACGTCGTCGCGCCCGTCGGTCAGCAGCACCGGGTTCGTGATGTTCTTCAGATTGGCGAAGTTGGATTCATCGGCGTCCCACAGCGTGGTACGGGCCCGGTTTTGGCGCAGGGCGGTCTCTTTGGAGACGGTGAAGTCATCAGGTGCCGATCCCTGTTTTCCCGCCGCCAGGATCCGGGAGTAGATCTCCCCCGCGAGAGCCTCTTCGCCGTCGCCCGGAGGGAACAACAGGGCGAGCTTCTGGTCGTCGGGAACGTTCGGATCGTTGAGCTTGTCCTCGACCGCCTTGTCCGCGGGAACACCCTGGCTGCCACCGGGATTGGCGGCGGCCAGTACCGCCTTGTCCACCGACTCGGGATGGCGGATCAGCAATTGCTGGCCGATCCGCGCGCCCATCGACCAGCCGAGGATATCGGGTTTATTGAGCCCCAGGGCCTTGATCAGCCCCGCTGCGTCGTCGGCCATCTGCGGAATCGTCGTGTTGTTCGCGGTGGTGTCGCTGGAGAGTCCGACGCCCCGGTTGTCGAAGAGGATCAGCTGGTGGTTCTTGGCAAGTTCCTCGATCAGCAGGGGATCCCACAAGCTCATGGTCGAGATGTAGCCGTTGATCATCAGCAGCGGCTCGCCTTCGCCGCGGACGTAGTAGGCCAGTTTGACGTCGCCGACCTGGGCGTATTTGACGTCTGCCTGGAACGCGGCCGGAGCGGGCGGCTTCGTGCAACCGGCGCACAACCCGACGACGGCTAAGGAAAGCAAGCTCCGCTGGAGGAAGGTGTGTCGCACGGGGGTTACGGTATCGACCGCGAGGCCGCAACCCGGCTACAACGGAAACAATCGCCCGACTCGAAGAACCGCAGGCGGCATGCGCCGGAACTGATCGTCCACAAGCTGAAGTGCCAGTCGTGCCAGAGGCGTTTCCCTAAGCGCGCTGAGTTGGCGGTCATGCACTCAGCGGGTTACTCCAACGGAGTCCGGGGAACCGCATGAAATCTGTGTCGGCAGAAACCAATTCGGTCCCGTGCTCAACGGCGACGGCTGCCAGTTGCGCATCTGGCACGAGGTTGCCCGTAACCTCCACTTGTTCGCACAGTCTTGCGTAGACCCGGGCCGTGGTCTCGGTCGCGGGCGGAATCCACACCACTGGCACAGCGAGCCAATCGGCGACATATCGCCAGGCCTCGGCACCCGACAACGGGTTCTCGACAACTCGGGGGTGGGTCACGATTCGGAGGAATGCACCGATCGTTTGCCAGGGCAAGCCCACGCGGCTGTCGCCGCCGAGCGTTTTCTCCAGCCACGAGGAAGCCGCGCGGTTGTGGACGCTGCTCTCGTCCACGGCATACAGGAGCAGGTTGGCGTCAACGATCATCGTCGAGCAGATCGAGAACGTCGGCGACGTTCGTGACGTCGACCTTCAGGCCGATACGCGAGGTTCGATGCGTGTACTCGGCTCTCCCGGATGCCGGTTCCCTGGTCATACCCCTTCGTGCCAATAGGTTCAGCGCTTCACTGAGGCCTAGCCCCTCGCGGCGAAGGCGCTCGATTTCGGCGGCCACGTCGCTGTCAATCACCACTGTTGTCCGCATAATCCGATGGTAGCGGGGCTGCATCATCATGATGCACGGCTTCTGGCATGGCCATGCATCGCACAAGTTTGGGATTCCGCACCGGCCCGCCCCACCAAACACAAAGGTCACGACCTCTTTCGAGTTCGTGACCTGAGTGCTGTCAGTTCGTGGAACTGCTCGTTGTGGGCGAAGGGGGACTTGAACCCCCACGTCCCGAAGGACACTGGCACCTGAAGCCAGCGCGTCTGCCATTCCGCCACTCGCCCCGACAACCGCCGGAGCGTATCACGCTGAGCAGGCCGCTTTCCAACCGCGCCCGCGCCCGCCGGAGACCAACGCGGATCCGCGTCCGGCCCCGCGACCTGCGCCGATTCAGATCCGGGGCGCGGCTTGTGGGTCCGTTGCCGGACCTGGCCGATACCATGAGTTACAGCAGCAACTCGGCGGTAGAGCGGGGGAATCGAGGTAGCGGTCCGGTGGGCAACCAGAAGGGTCTGGCGCAACGCTTCGAGCGCATGCTCGAAGACGGCGTCGGCGACGCCTTTGCGCGGGTGTTCGGCGGCTCGATCGTGCCCCAGGAGGTCGAGTCGCTGCTGCGGCGAGAGGCCTCCGACGGGGTGCGGACCCTGTCCGGCGGACCGTTGCTGGCGCCGAACGAATACATCATCACCCTCGGCGCATCCGACTACCAGAGAGTCAGCGCCGACCGCGATCTCACCGCCCAGGCGTTCGCCAAGCACCTGGCCGGGTACATTCGCGAACAGGGCTGGCAGACCTACGGTGAGGTCGTAGTTCGATTCGAGCAGGCCGACCCGCTGCACACCGGCCAGTACCGGGCCCGGGCCATCGTCAACCCTGACGCCGACCCTGACGCCGACCCCCGTGCCCACCCCCGCCCGTCTGCCCAAGCACCCGGCCCAGCAGAATCGATCCACGCGTACACCGCAGAACCAGGAGTGCCAGCGATGACCGACAACCCGAGCTACCGCGGCCAGGGCCGCCCCGGCGACGAGTACTACGACGATCAGTACGGCCGGCCCCAGGACGATCCGCGGGCCGGGGCGCCCGATCCCCGCCCGGCCTACCCCGACCAGGGCTATCCGGACCCCTACGCCCCCCCGGGCGGCTACCCGCCCCGCCCGGCCTACCCCGACCAGGGCTATCAGCAGCCCGGCTACGGGGGCGGCTACGGCGGCGGGTACGGCGCCCCCGGCTACGAACAGGGCTACCGGCAGCCCCCTAACTACGGCGGGCCGCAATACGGGCCACCCCCTGGGTACGCACCGCCGCCGCCCGACTACGGATACGGCCGTCCGGCACCCGGACGCCACGAGGAGCCCGGCTACGGCGGTTACGAACAACAGCGGCCGGCCTACCCGGATCAGGGCTACCCGCAACC
>VERS01000217.1 GCA_018882545.1 Mycobacterium sp. | reverse complement strand
GGTACCCGCCGTTGGCCGTGATCAGGCCCACCGAACCGGGGTTGTCGCGTAGTCGCTCGGCGATGGTGGCGATGGAGTGCATGACGTAGTTGTTCCACGGCCCGCCGGCGAAGGTCAGCCCGCCGGTGACGGTCAGCGGCCGGTCCGGATCACCCACCGGCAGGCCCAGTTCGCGGGCCGCCACCTGGACCGCCGACGGAAAGCACGAGTACAGGTCCACGTAGTCCAGGTCGTCCAGGCCCACGCCGGCCAGTTCCAGCGCCCGGGCGCCGGCGATGCGGATCGCCGGGCTGCGGTGCAGTTCGTGGCGCTCGGCGAAGCTGTAGGTGTCGTGGGCGTCGGTCCCGGAGTACGGGAAAACCCAGCTGTCCCGGGGGATCTGAAGATAGGTCGCCTTCTCCACCGAGCACAGCAGTAGTGCGGCGGCCTGATCGACCATGTTGTTGGAATTCATCAGTTTCGGATACGGCCAGCTGATCATCCGGTTGGCCGGTCCGACGTCGGTGATCTGCTCCGCCGACAGCTGATCGCGGACCCAGGCATGCGGGTTGGCGGCGGCCACCGCGCTGAACTGCGCCCACAGCTCACCGATCCGGCGGCGGTGTGCTCCCACCGACTCCCCGCCGGCGATCCGCAGTGCCTGCTCGAAGAGCGGGTAGACGAACGACGGGCGATCCAGTCCGATCCGTTCGTCGGCCGGTCCGGACATCGGAACGTCCGCACCCGCCCCGGGCGGAACTGGCACCGACTCGTCCTGTTTGGTCCACTCCGGGCGAATCCCTCGGGCCCGCAACCGCATCCGGGTGCGCCATGTCTCACCACCGGTCAGCAGCACCGCATCGGCGCGGCTCTGCTGGATGTCCAGGCAGGTCTGGTTGACCAGTGACTGCGGGGTGTTGCCGCCGATTCCGGTGTACTGGGTGGCGACGTGCGGCACGCCGATGCGACGGCCCACCAGCAGGCCCGGATCGCGGTAGCGCCAGGACAGCAGGTTCACCACCCGGATGGAGTCCACAGCGGCCAGCACCCGGGGATCGGCGGCCTCTCGGGCCGCGGCGGCCATCAGGTCCACCGGCTCGACGTCCGCGTCCTCGGTGCGCTGGTTGACCTGCCCGGCCCCGACCAGCACCGGTGTGCGCGGATCCAGGCTCATCGCGGCACCTCCGTTGTTTTGACGCCCGTCAGAACCTAGCACCGCGGCCGGTCCGGCCCCGCGGCTGCAATCTGAGCAAAATGTGGGGCGGGTTGGGCAACCCCTGCCAGGTGCAGGAACGCAGCCGTGGCATTATGATCGCGAACCCGTCAACCCCGAGGAGTGCAAGCGTGGCCGCCAACGGCAACAAAGAGTTCAACGGTGTCATCAAACTCGACGTGCGGGACTCCACCCCGGACTGGGGCCCGTACGAACTCACCCGGGCCCCGGCGGGTTCGCCGAACGTCCTGATCGTTCTCTACGACGACACCGGACTGGCGGCCTGGTCGCCCTACGGCGGCGGCATCTCCATGCCGACCCTGGACCGGCTGGCCGAGGGCGGCCTGACCTACACCCAGTGGCACACCACGGCCCTGTGCTCCCCGACCCGGTCGACCTTCCTGACCGGACGCAACCACCACGTCAACCGCTGCGCGGCCATCACCGAGGGCTCCAACGGCTTCCCCGGGGCCGCCGGCCGGCTTCCTGCAGAGTGCGCCACCATCGGCCAGGTACTGCAGGACAACGGCTACAGCACGTTCTGGATCGGCAAGAACCACAACGTGCCCGAGGAGGACATCTCCGCCGGCGGCAGCCGTTCGGAATGGCCGCTGTCGAAGGGCTTCGACCGGTTCTACGGCTTCCTGGGCGGGGAGACCAACAACTGGTATCCCGACCTCGTCGAGGACAACCGCTTCATCGAACCGCCGGCCACTCCGGAGGAGGGGTACCACCTCTCCAAGGACCTGGCCGACCAGGCTCTGCGGATGCTGCGCGACCAGCACTCGGCCACCCCCTCCAAGCCGTGGTTCATGTGGTTCTGTCCCGGCGCCAACCACGCCCCGCACCATGCGCCGCAGGAGTACATCGACAAGTACCGGGGAAAGTTCGACGACGGGTACGAGGCCTACCGCGAATGGGTGCTGGCCCGGATGATCGAGCGCGGCATCATGCCCGAGGGCACGGCGTTGACCCCGCTCAATCCGATGCCCGAGGAAATGGCCAACAAGGACGACTACGTGCGTCCCTGGGCCGAACTCAACGACGACGAACGCAAGCTTTTCGCGAGGATGGCCGAGGTGTTCGCCGGATTCTCCGAGTACACCGACGTCCAGGTCGGCCGCATCGTCGACTACCTCGAGCAGACCGGCCAGTTGGACAACACGCTGATCTTCTACTGCGCCGACAACGGTGCCTCCGGTGAGGGCTCGCCGAACGGCTCGGTCAACGAGAACAAGTTCTTCAACGGCTATCCCGACGAACTGAGCGAGAACATGCAGTACCTGGACACCCTCGGCAGCCCGGAGACCTACAACCACTACCCGACGGGCTGGGCGGTGGCATTCTCCACCCCGTTCCAGATGTTCAAGCGCTACTCACAGTTCTCCGGCGGCACCTGCGACCCGCTGATCATCCACTGGCCCAAGGGAATCAAGGCCAAAGGCGAGGTTCGCCACCAGTACCACCACTCCACCGACGTGGTGTCGACGATCCTCGACGTCACCGGGCTGCAGATGCCGAAGGTCTATCGCGGCGTCGAGCAGTACCCGCTCAATGGGACTTCGATGCGCTACAGCTTCGACTCCGCCGAGGCGCCGACGCAGAAGAAACGGCAGTACTACACGATGCTGGGCACCCGCGGCATCTGGCAGGGCGGCTGGAAAGCCTCGGCCATCCACGCGCCGATCAGCGGCAAGGGCCACTTCGATGAGGATGTCTGGGAGCTCTACCACGTCGACGAGGACCGGGCGGAGTCCAAGAACCTCGCCGCGGAGCACCCGGAGAAACTCCAGGAGCTGATCGCCGCCTGGTTCGAGGAGGCCGAGGCGAACTTCGTCCTGCCCCTCGACGACCGCACCGCCGTCGAGCAACTCGGTAACGCCCGACCGCAGGCCGAACCCCCGCGGACCCGCTACATCTACTACCCGGACACCGCCCCGGTACCCGAGGGGGCGGCGGTCAACGTCCGCGGCCGCTCCTACAAGATCCTGGCCGACGTCGAGGTGACCAGTGACACCGAGGGCGTGATCTTCGCCCACGGCTCCCGCTTCGGCGGGCACAGCCTGTTCATCAAGGACGGCAAGCTGAACTACGTCTACAACTTCCTCGGCATCAAGCCCGAGCAGACCTTCGTCTCCGACACCCTGCAGCCCGGAAACCACACCCTCGGTGTGGAATTCGTCCGGGAGGGCGCCGGCGAACACGGGGAGTCCACCGGCACCGCCAAACTCTACGTCGACGATCGCGTCGTCGCCGAGGGGCCGATGCGCGCGCAGGTGGGCAAATTCACCCTTTCCGGTGACGGGCTGTGCGTGGGCTTCGACAGCGCCGACCCGGTCAGCCGCTCCTACCCGCCCGGGTTCCCCTTCACCGGCGGGCGGATCCTCGGGGTCGGTGTGGACATCGGCGACGAGCAATACCTGGATCTGGAGCGGGAGGCCGCCGCCGCGTTCGCCCGGGACTGACTCACCGGCATTCCGAGTCCGGGACCGGGGCCACCAACCCGAGGAACCGGAGTTGGTCGGCGACCACATCCTCGAACAGCGGTTCCACGTAGGGGTCGAAGTGGTGCCCGGGGTAGATCTTCAATGTCGCATCGGGCATCCGGGCGGCCGCTCTGCGGGCCGCCGCGGTCGGCGTCACCGCATCGTCGGACACGAGCTGGATCAGAGCCGGGCACCGCACATCGGCGGCGTGCCGGATCGGGGAGTACAAACCGATCCGCAGCACGATCCGCGCCGCTACGGCGAGCGGGAAGTCCGCCAGCGTCAGTCCGTCGGCGGCGGCCATCCGCTGCACCGCCGGTAGTGCGTCGGGGCTGGCCATGATCGCCGGCGAGCCGGGCTCCCCCACCGAGGCCAGGTAGCGCGGCGGGCGGTGGGTCAGCGCGCGCCAGGAGTCCGCCAGCCCTGCCGGCAGCAGGCGCACGGCCCGGCCCAGCCCGGTGGCCCGGGCGGCGGCCACACCGCTCACATGCGGGACCTGGGCGATCAGCGCCGTCAGCGCGGTTCCGGTGCCGGCGATGGTGATGACATGCCCGCCGGCCAGCGAGGTGCCCCAGGCCACCACCCGCGCGGGATCCACCCCGGGCAGGGTGCGGGCCCAGCCGATGGCGGCGCGCCAGTCGTCGAGTTGGGCGGGGATGTCGAGCAGTTGGCGCGGCTGACCGTCGCTGGCCCCGAAGAAGCGGTAGTCGAACACCACGACCGCATACCCCGCGGCGGCAAATCGCTCGGCGTAGGCAGGCAGCCGCAGGCTGCGCACGCTGCCGAAGCCGTGCGCCATGACGATCACTGGGACACCAGAGGGCGACGCGTCTTCGGGGTGGTAAATCCATGCTGCGCAACGGATTCCGTGGGAGTAGAAGGCGCCGTCGGACCGGGTGAAGGTCACTTCAGCCGCCTGGACCGAGGCGGTAGATGGACTTGAGGGCGAAAAACTCCTCCAGTCCCTCAGGCCCGAGTTCGCGCCCGATGCCGCTGCCCTTGACGCCACCGAACGGTGCGCCCATGTCGATCTGGTAGTCGTTGACCCCGACGGTGCCGGTGCGGATTTCGCGCGCCACCTCGGTGGCCCGGTCGGTGTCGGTGGACCACACCGTTCCGGCCAGGCCGAACTCACTGTCATTGGCCAGGGCGACGGCCTGCTCGTCGCTGTCGTAGGGAATCACCGCGAGCACCGGGCCGAAGATCTCCTCCTGGGCGATCCGAGCCGAGTTGTCGACGTCGGCGAAGACCGTCGGTTCGACGAACCAGCCGCGCGGCTGGTCGGCCGGAACGCCGCCGCCGGCGATGAGTTTGGCGCTGCTGCGTTTGCCGTCCTGGATGTAGCCCAGCACCCGGTCGCGCTGGCGGGCGCTGACCACCGGCC
>VERS01000216.1 GCA_018882545.1 Mycobacterium sp. | reverse complement strand
AGTTGATGCAGGGCTATCACAACAAGCCCGAGGCCACCGCAGAGGTGATCACCGCCGACGGCTGGTTCCGCACCGGCGACATCGGTCGCGTCGACGACGGCGGCTTCGTCTTCGTCGAGGACCGGCTCAAGGACATGATCATCTCCGGCGGGGAGAACATCTACTCGGTGGAGGTGGAACGGGCGCTGACCGACCATCCGGCGGTGATGGACGCCGCGGTGTTCGGTGTGCCCGACGAGAAATGGGGCGAGTCGGTCAAGGCCGTCGTCGAACTCTACGACGGAAAGCAGGCATCGCCGGAGGAGCTGATCGCCTGGTGCCGGGAGAAACTGGCCGGCTACAAGTGCCCGCGCAGCGTCGACATCATGGACGAACTGCCCCGCAACCCGACCGGGAAGCTTCTCAAGAAGGACCTGCGCAAGCCCTACTGGGAGAACCGCGAACGCGCCATCTGATGCTGCCGGCGTCGGATGACCTGCTGGAGCGTCTGCACGTCGTCGCATTACCCATGCGGGTGCGGTTCCGGGGCATCACGGTGCGCGAGGTTGCGCTGATCGACGGTCCGGCCGGTTGGGGGGAGTTCGGAGCTTTCCTCGAGTACCCGCCGCCGGAGGCCGCGGCCTGGCTGGCCTCAGCAATCGAATCAGCCTATGCGGCAAGGCCTTGCCCGGTTCGCGACCGGATTCCGGTGAATGCCACCGTGCCCGCTGTTGCGCCCGAGCAGGTGCCCGAGGTGCTGGCCCGGTTCCCCGGTTGCACGACGGCCAAGGTCAAGGTCGCCGAACCCGGGCAGCGGCTCACCGACGACGTGGCCCGGGTCAACGCCGTCCGCGCGGTGGTGCCGGCCGTCCGGGTGGACGCCAACGGCGGGTGGACCGTGGAGCAGGCGGTGACGGCGGCGCGCGCCCTCACCGCCGACGGGCCACTGGAATACCTGGAGCAACCCTGCCCGACGGTGCCCGAACTGGCCGAGGTGCGCCGCCGGGTGGCGGTGCCGGTCGCCGCCGACGAGAGCATCCGCAAGGCCGAGGACCCGTTGGCGGTCGCGCGGGCCGGGGCGGCCGACGTGGCGGTGCTCAAGGTGGCCCCACTGGGGGGCATCGCCGCAACGCTCGACATCGCCGCCCGCATCGGCATTCCGGTGGTCCTCTCCAGCGCGCTGGACACCGCGGTCGGTATCTCGGCCGGACTGGCCGCCGCGGCGGCACTGCCCCGGCTGGACTATGCCTGCGGGCTGGGCACGGGTGGGCTGTTCCTCACCGACGTCGCCGACCTGCAACCGGCGGGCGGCACCCTGCCTGTCGGGGCCGTCAGCCCTGATCCGGCCCGGCTGGCCGAGTTGGCCGTCCCGGCCGGGCGTCGCGACTGGTGGATCACCCGGGTGCTGCAGTGCCACGCGCTGCTACCGTCGCGGCCGTGACCAACCTGGCTTACGAGGACATCGGCGCCGGCGACCCGGTGCTCTTCATCGCCGGAACCGGCGGCGCCGGACGCACCTGGCACCTCCACCAGGTTCCGGTCTTCCAGCGGGCCGGCTATCGCTGCGTCACCTTCGACAACCGGGGCGTGGGCGCCACCGAGGACGCCGACGGGTTCACCACCGCCCAGATGGTCGCCGACACCGTCGAGATCATCGACACCGTCATCGGCGGCCCGACCCGCGTGGTGGCGATGTCGATGGGTGCCTTCATCGCCCAGGAGTTGATGTTGGCCCGCCCGGACCTGGTCCGCCAGGCCGTGCTGATGGGGACCCGCGGCCGCGTCGACAGCACCCGGATCGCGTTCCGGACCGCCGACGAGGAACTCGCCGAGGCCGGCGTCGAACTGCCCAACTCCTACGCCGCCAAGGTGCGGATCCTGGAGAACTTCTCCCCGAAGACCATCAACTCTCCCGCCATCGACGAGTGGCTGCAGATGTTCACCGCCTTCCCCCTCAAACGCACACCGGGCTGGCGGGCGCAACTGGGCGTGGCACCGCACGAGAACCGGTTGCCGGCCTACGGCGCGATCCGCACCGAGGTGCTGGTGATCGGGTTCGCCGATGACGTGATCACCCCGCCGGCACTGGGCCGGGAGGTCGCCGACGCGATCCCGGGCGGCCGCTACGTCCAGATCGCCAACACCGGCCACCTGGGCTTCCTGGAGCGCTACGACCCGGTCAACCGGGCCATGCTGGAGTTCTTCGCCGGAACGCTCCTTTAGTCAGCGCCCCGGGCTGTGCCACGCTGTAGGGGTGAACCCTTCGACGACACAGGCGCGGGTCGTCGTCGACGAATTGATCCGCGGGGGTGTCCGCGACGTCGTGCTGTGCCCGGGCTCGCGCAATGCGCCGTTGGCCTTCGCCTTCGCCGATGCCGACCGAGCCGGCCGGATCCGCCTGCACGTGCGGATCGACGAGCGCACCGCCGGCTTCCTGGCCGTCGGCCTGGCTCTCGGCAGCGGCCGTCCGGTGCCGATCGCGATGACCTCCGGGACCGCGGTGGCCAACCTGGGCCCGGCGGTACTGGAAGCCAACTACGCCCGCGTGCCGCTGATCGTCCTGTCGGCGAACCGGCCCTACGAACTGCTGGGTACCGGCGCCAACCAGACCATGGAGCAGCTGGGCTACTTCGGTACCCAGGCCCGCGCCGCGATCAGCCTCGGGCTCGCCCCGGACCGCATCGGTGCCGACCCGGGCGATCTGGTCTCCCTCAACGCGCAGTGGCGGTCGGCCACCTGCCGGGTGCTGGCTGCGGCCACCGGGGCGCGCAGCGCCAACGCCGGACCGGTGCAGTTCGACATCCCGCTGCGGGAACCCCTTGTGCCGGATGCGGATTCAAGTCCAGATGACTTCCCGCAGGGCAGGCCCGAGGGCCGGCCGTGGACCTACACCCCGCAGGTCGACTTCGACGAGCCGGTCGCGATCGATCTGAGCGCCGACACCCTGGTCATCGCGGGCCACGGCGCGGGTGTGCATCCGAACCTGGCCCATCTGCCCACCGTCGCCGAGCCGACGGCCCCGCATCCGGCCAACCCGCTGCACCCGCTGGCGCTGACCCTGCTGCGGCCCCGGCAGGTCATCATGCTGGGTCGGCCCACCCTGCACCGGCCGGTCTCGGCGCTGCTGGCCGACCCCGACGTGCCGGTGTACGCGCTGACCACCGGCCCACGCTGGCCCGATGTGTCCGGCAACTCGATGGCCACCGGAACCCGCGCGCTGACCACCGGCACCCCCGACCCGCAGTGGCTGCGGCGGTGTGCCGAGGGCCATGCGCGGGTCAACGCGGTTGTCCGCGATCAGCTGGCGGCCCACCCGCTGACCACCGGCCTGCACGTCGCCGCCGCACTGGCCGCCGGTCTGCGCCCCGGTGACCAGTTGGTGCTGGGGGCGTCGAACCCGGTCCGCGACGTCGCCCTGGCCGGCCTGGACACCGACGCCGTCGCGGTGCGCTCCAACCGCGGTGTGGCCGGTATCGACGGCACGGTTTCCACCGCGATCGGCGCCGCGCTGGCACACCCGGGTCGCACCGTGGCGCTGCTGGGTGACCTCACCTTCGTCCACGACGCCTCCGGCCTGTTGATCGGCCCCACCGAGCCGACCCCGCATAACTTGACCATCGTGGTGTCCAACGACAACGGCGGGGGAATCTTCGAGCTCCTCGAACAGGGTGACCCCCGGTTCTCCGACATCTCCGCGCGAATCTTCGGCACCCCCCACGACGTCGACGTCGGTGCGCTGTGCCGGGCCTACCATGTCGAGTCCCGGCAGATCGAGGTCGGTGAACTCGGTCCGGCGCTGGCGGACACCCATGACGGTATGCGGGTGCTGGAAGTCAAGGCCGACCGCTCGTCGCTGCGGCAGCTGCACGCGGCGATCCGGGCGGCTCTGTGACCGGCAGGCTACCGGCTCTGCTGTATGCCGCCCTGCCCATCCGCAACCCCGACCTGACGGACTCCTTCGACCGAAAGATCCTGCGGTGGGCCAAGATCGCGGTGTGGACGCTGATGGGTGTCGTCACCCTGCAGTCGCTGCTGCTGGTCGCCGGGGCGTGGCGCAACGACCGGAAGATCGAGGGCAACCTGGCGGTGGCCGAGGCGGAGGTGCTCTCCGCGGGGCCGCGGCGCTCGACCATCGAATTCGTCACACCCGATCGGGTGACCTACCGGCCCGAGCTCGGGGTGCTCTATCCCTCGGAACTGGCCACCGGAATGCGCATCTACGTCGAGTACGACAGAACCGACCCCAATCTGGTTCGGGTGCAGAACCGTAACGCCGCACTGGCGATCGTCCCCGCCGGGTCCATCGCGGTGGCCGGGTGGGCCGTCGCCGTTGCGATGCTGGCCGGCCTGGTGCGGCTCGAAGAGCGCGAAACACAGCCGAAACCCAAAGTTCACCAGAAAGCTCGGTAACGGGTCTTTCGTCCCGGCGGAACCGGGAGCACAATGATCTCAACCGCAACGCGGAACCAAATGATAGTCAGTACAGGCACTTTCGTTCGAGGACAGCTGCGGAGGTCTCCACTGATGAATGACAACTCATTCCGCCAGGATCTGCAGGGCTTTGCCGTTGAGCTACGGCAGTTGGCCTACACCATGCCGGCCGGTCACGAGGACCGGCTCATCCACCTCAGCGAGCGGATGGTCTCGCGTTCACACCAGAACCGGGAGGCCGACCTGCGCGGCGCTTGATAGCGTCGGGCGGGTGACCCGCGCCTCGCTGGACAAAGACCCGCACGAAGTGGCGTCGATGTTCGACGCCGTGGCCCGCCGCTATGACATCACCAACACTGTTCTCTCCCTCGGTCAGGACCGCTACTGGCGCCGGGCGACCCGCGCTGCGCTACGGATCGACCCGGGCAACTCGGTGCTGGACCTGGCCGCCGGGACGGCGGTCTCGACGGTGGAACTGGCCAAGTCCGGTGCGTGGTGTGTAGCGGCGGACTTCTCGGTGGGCATGCTGCGGGCCGGCGCCGGGCGGCCGGTGCCGAAGGTGGCCGGCGACGCCACCCGGCTGCCCTTCGGCGACGAGGCCTTCGACGCGGTCACCATCAGCTTCGGTCTGCGCAACGTCGTCGACTTCGAGGCCGGCCTGCGGGAGATGGCC
>VERS01000215.1 GCA_018882545.1 Mycobacterium sp. | reverse complement strand
GCCCGGAATGACACGCCCTGGCGCACCAGCCACTCCGCGACGTCGGTGGCCAGGGTGTAGCCGGCCGGAGCCAGCGCAGCCATCCGATCCACGTCGAAGCGTAGGGTGCCCACCAGCCCGGCCATGGCCGGCAGCACCAGCTCCAACTGGGCAACGGAGTCGAAGACCGGCTCCTTGTCTTCTTGTAGATCCCGGTTGTAGGCCAGCGGCTGGGCCTTCAGGGTGGCCAGCAGCCCGGCCAGGTTGCCGATCAGCCTGCCGGCCTTGCCGCGGGCCAGTTCGGCGATGTCTGGATTCTTTTTCTGCGGCATGATCGAGCTACCGGTGGACCACGCATCGTCCAAGGTGACGTAGCCGAATTCGGTTGTACTCCAGAGGATGATGTCCTCGGCGAGCCGGGACAGGTCGACGGCGATCATGGCCAATACGAACCCGGCTTCGGCCGCGAAGTCCCGGGAGGAGGTCGCGTCGATCGAATTATCTGCCGCCGCGGTGAAACCCAACTCCTCGGCAATGGCATCGGGGTCCAGGCCCAGCGACGAGCCGGCAAGCGCTCCCGATCCGTAGGGCGACAGCGCCGTCCGGGCGTCGAAGTCGGCGATACGGTCAACGTCACGCAGCAGCGGATGCGCGTGGGCCAGCAGGTGGTGCGCCAGCAGCACCGGCTGTGCGGCCTGCAGATGTGTTTTCCCCGGCATGATCGCCGCCGGATGGGCGGCCGCCTGGTCTGCCAGCGCGCCGACCACGTCGAGGACACCGCGGGCGACCCTGCCCATCGCGTCCCGCAACCACATCCGGAACAGGGTGGCGATCTGGTCGTTGCGCGAACGGCCAGCCCGCAACCGACCGCCGAGATCGACGCCCACCCTTTCGATGAGACCGCGCTCCAACGCCCCGTGCACATCCTCATCGGTCGCCAGGGGGGTGAACGTGCCGTCGGCGACGTCGCCGTCGAGACGGTCCAAACCGGTCAGCAGGCCGTCGAGCTGGGAGTCACTGAGCAGGCCGGCTCGGTGCAGCACCCGAGCGTGCGCCCTGGAGGCGGCGATGTCGTACGGGGCGAGCACCCAGTCGAAGTGGGTGGATCTGCTCAGGGCCGCTAGAGCGGGGGCGGGGCCGCCGGTGAACCGGCCGCCCCACAGCGCGCCGTCATTAGTGCTCATGTCGTACGGCCACGATCCCTGGCCGCGGCGATCTTCGAGGACAGTCCGTGGATGTGGACGAAGCCCTTGGCCGAGGACTGGTCGAAGGTGTCACCCTCGTCATAGGTGGCCAGGTTGAAGTCATACAACGATTGCGGGCTGCGCCGGCCGTTGACAGCGATGTGCCCGCCGTGCAGCACCATTCGGATCTCTCCGGTGACGTGTTCCTGGGTCTTGGCCACGAAGCTCTCCAGTGCACCCTTCAGGGGCGAAAACCACAGGCCGTCATAGACCAATTCGGCCCAGCGCTGGTCGGTGAGTCGCTTGAACCGGCCCAGTTCGCGCTCCAGGGTGACGTGCTCGAGTTCGGTGTGCGCGGTGATGAGCACCATCGCGCCGGGGGCCTCGTAGATCTCCCGGCTCTTGATGCCGACCAGGCGGTCCTCCACCACATCCAGGCGGCCGACACCCTGCGCGCCGGCGCGGCGGTTCATCTCCACGATCGCCTCCAGGACGCTCACGCCGGTACCGTCGATGGACACCGGAATGCCATGCTCGAAACCGACGACCACCTCATCGGGTGTACTCCAGTTCAGGGTCGGATCTTCGGTGTAGTCGTAGACGTCCTTGGTCGGGGCGTTCCACAAATGCTCGAGGAACCCGGTCTCCACCGCACGGCCCCAGACGTTCTGGTCGACGGAGAACGGCGACCGCTTGGTCACGTTGATCGGGATGGCGTTTTCCTCGGCGAACGTGATGGCTTTCTCCCGGGTCCAGGCGTAATCCCGGACCGGCGCCAAAACCTCCAGATCCGGTGCCAGCGAGGCGAATCCGACTTCGAAGCGCACCTGGTCGTTGCCCTTGCCGGTGCAGCCGTGGGCGACGGTGCCACCACCGAATGCGCGGGCTGCGGCCACCAGGTGCTTGACGATCAGGGGGCGGCTCAGCGCCGAAACCAACGGGTAGCGGTCCATGTAGAGCGCGTTGGACCGGATCGCCGGAAGGCAGTACTCCTCGGCGAACTCGTCTCGCGCGTCGACCACCACCGCCTCGACGGCGCCGCAGTCCAACGCGCGCTGGCGCACCACCTCCATATCCTCGCCGCCCTGGCCGAGGTCGATGGCCACGGCGATGACCTCACGGCCGGTCTCCTTGCCGATCCAGCTGATGGCCACCGAGGTGTCCAGGCCGCCGGAATAGGCCAGGATGACGCGTTCGCTCATGACGTGCTCCTTAACTAGCGGACTGCTGACGGATGTTCTCGAACATGGCGGCCAGCTGCGAGCCGGTCATCGGTTCGCGCGCGATGACCAGGATGGTGTCGTCACCGGCGACGGTGCCGACCACCTCGGGCAGGGCCACCCGGTCGATGGCACTGGCCAGGTAGTGGGCCGCCCCCGGCGGAGTGCGCAGTACGGCCAGGTTGGCACTGGCGTCGGTGGACACCAGCAGTTCGCCCAATAGCCGGTGCAGCCGGTCGGTGCCCCCCGACACCCCGCGAACCGGGCTGCCGTCCTCGGGCACCACGTACACCCCGACTCCCCCGTCGGCGCCGCGCAGCTTGACCGCCCCGAGTTCCTCGAGGTCACGCGACAGTGTGGCCTGGGTGACCTCAATACCCTCGTCGGCCAGTAGAGCGGCCAGCTCGGCCTGACTGCGCACCGGGCGCGAGGACAGCACCGCCACGATGCGGGCCTGCCGTCCGGCCCGGGTGGCGGCAACCTCAGACTTCATCGGATCCTCGCTCTTCGCGCAAGCGGCTCATCGGGGTCCATCGCTCTTCGCGCAAGCGGCTCATCGGGGTCCATCGCTCTTCGCGCAAGCGGCTCATCGGGGTCCATCGCTCTTCGCGCAAGCGGCTCATCGGGGTCCCAACAGCCACACCAGCAGAGCCTTCTGGGCGTGCAGTCGGTTCTCCGCCTCATCCCAGACCGCACTGCGTGGCCCGTCGATCACCTCATCGGTGATCTCTTCGCCGCGGTGCGCGGGAAGGCAATGCAGCACAACGGCTTCCGGGTCGGCCCGGGACAGCAGGCCGGCATTGAGCTGGAACGACCGGAAAGGCCCGACCCGGTCCAGCCCGTCGTTCTCCTGGCCCATCGAGGTCCAGGTGTCGGTGACCAGGACATCTGCGCCGTCGGCGGCATGGTGCGGATCGGCGGTGAGGGTGACCGACGAACCCGTTTCCGCCGCGCGGGATCGTGCGGCGGCCACCACCGCGGGGGACGGCTCGAACCCGGCAGGTGCGGCGACTGTGACGTGCAGACCGGCGGTGACACCGCCCAGCATCAGCGAGTGCGCCATGTTGTTGGCCCCGTCACCCAGGTAGGACAACCGTAGGCCGGCCAGTGATCCTTTGCGTTCGGCGATGGTCTGCAGATCGGCCAGCACCTGGCAGGGATGGAACTCGTCGGAGAGCGCGTTGACCACCGGAACGGACGCGGCTGCTGCCATTTCGTCGAGCCGGTGCTGGCCGAAGGTGCGCCAGATGATCGCCTCGACATAGCGGGACAGCACCCTGCCGGTGTCGGCCAGGGTCTCGTCCCGGCCGAGTTGGGTGGAGCGGCCGTCGACAACGACCGCGTGTCCGCCGAGTTGAGCGATTCCCAGCTCGAAGGAGAACCGGGTTCGGGTCGAATTCTTGTCGAAGATCACCGCGACGCCGCGCGGGCCGTCGAGCGGCCGGCGGCTGAACGGTTCCCGCTTGAGTTGCGCCGCCAGCGCCAGGACGTCGGCCTGCTCGGTGGCGCTCAGGTCGTCGTCGCGCAGGAAGTGCCGGATGCTCATGCCGCGGCCCCGCGGTCGAGGATGCCCGGCAGAGCCGACAGAAAGTTGCCGATCTGTTCCTCGCTGATGACCAGCGGCGGTGCCAGCCGGATCACATCCGGGGCCGCGGCGTTGACCAGGAAACCGGCGTGACGGGCGGCGGTCTCCACGGCCTTGCCCTGCGGTTCGGTCAGCACGATGCCGCGCAGCAGACCGCGACCGCGGACATAGTCCACCAGGGGGTGGTTCAGCGACTCGATGCCCTGTTGCAGCGTCTTGCCCAGTCGGGCGGCGCGGGCGACGAGATCCTCCGCGGCGAGGACCTCGAGCACCGCCAGCGCAGCGGCCGCGCACACCGGATTACCGCCGAATGTACTGCCGTGCAGGCCGGGGGTCATCAGCTCGGCGGCCGGCCCGATAGCCAGACAAGCCCCGATCGGCAGGCCGCCGCCGAGGCCTTTGGCCAGGGTCACCACATCGGGGGTGATCCCGTCGTACTGGTGGGCGAAAAAGGTGCCGGTGCGCCCCACCCCGGTCTGCACCTCGTCGAGGACCAGCAGGGCGTCGTGCTTTCCGGTGATCTCGCGGGCCGCAGCCAGATAGCCCTCCGGCGGGACCACGACGCCGCCCTCCCCCATGATCGGCTCCAGGAAGACCGCCGCGGTGTCCGAATCCACAGCACGCTCGAGTTCGGCGGCGTCGCCGAACGGCACGTGGGTGACGAACCCTGGCAGCGGCTGGAAGGGTTCCTGCTTGGCAGGCTGGCCGGTGAGCGCCAGTGCGCCCATCGTACGCCCGTGGAAAGAGCCCTGGGCGGCAACGATTTTGGTGCGCCCGGTTAGTCGGGTGAGTTTGAACGCCACCTCATTGGCCTCTGCGCCGGAGTTGCAGAAGAACACCCGGGCCGGCGTGCCGAGGTGGGCAACGAGTGCCTCGGCCAAGGCGACGCCGGGCTCGGTGGCGTACAGATTGGAGACGTGGCCCAGGGTGTTGAGCTGTGTGGTCACCGCCTCGATGACCGCCGGGTGGCGGTGGCCCAGGACGTTGACCGCGATCCCGGCCAACAGGTCGACGTAGGTGTTGCCGTCCGCGTCGGTCACTACCGCGCCATCGCCACCGACCAACGCCAGCGGCGGGGTGCCGTAGTTGTTCATCATCACCGCCTGCCAGCGGTCCAGG
>VERS01000754.1 GCA_018882545.1 Mycobacterium sp. | reverse complement strand
ACATCGGCCACGGCCGGGAAGATCACCGCATCCAAGCCCCGCCGATGCATCCAGGTGCTCAGATCCAACCGGCGGGTCTGCTCGAGCCCCCGCAGACCTTGCTCCAGATGCGGAACATCGGTAAGGGAACCGATGGGGTGATCCCGGACGAAAGCCGGATAGCTGGCGATGTCGTCGTCGAATCCCGCTGTGCGGTCCGGGAGTTCACCGGGGTGTTTCACCCAGATGAGATCGCCGTCGACGCCGGCGAGGTCGGGAATCCGCGGGTCGCCGTTGGCCCGCAGGAAGTCGTCCCACGCCCATGCGCTCAGGTCGAGGATCTCCCGGTCGAGGAACTCCGCGCTGACCAGGCCCCGGGTGCGGATCGACGGGACACCGACCCGGTCCCGTTCGTAGTTGGACACCACGGGGAAGTCGGTGAGGATCACGTCGGCGCCGGCGGCGATGAGGTCGGCCGCCGCGGCTTGGAATAGATCGAGAACCGACTGACGGGTGTCGATGCGCTGGCCGGTCGGCCCGCCGATGCCGAGGTCCTCCCCGACGCCGGCCTCGGGATCGGCGTTGACGTACATCCGCGGCACCCCGAACCGCTTGCCGCTCAACACCGTTGCCGCCGCAGCCCGGTCGGCCGGCAGCAGGGCCGGATAAGACGGCGGCCGGACCGCCGAGGCCGCGGGAATCTGAATCCAGGGTTGCATGCGCCAGAGGTCACCGCGCGGGTCGTCGTCGTCGGCGACGATCACGTCGAGAACCTCGAACATGTCCGCCATGGTGCGGGTGTGCGGAACGACCACATCCATGGTGGGCACCAGCGGCCAGTTGCCCCGGACCGAGATCACCCCCCGTGAGGGCGTGTAGGCACAGAGGCCGTTGTTGGTCGCCGGGGCCCGTCCGCTGGACCAGGTCTCCTCCCCCAGCCCGAACGCTGCGAAGCTGGCGGCGGTAGCGGTGCCCGAGCCGTTCGAGGAGCCCGATGCGTATGCCGCGGTGAGGAACTCCGCGTTGTAGGGGCTTTCGGCCCGACCGTAGAGCCCGCGCTGCATGCCACCGTTGGCCATCGGCGGCATATTGGTCAACCCGACGAGAATCGCTCCGCCGCCGCGCAATCGCTCGATGGCGAACGCATCCTTCTGCGCGACCAGTTCGGCGAACGCGTGCGAGCCGGCCGCTGCGGTGAGACCGGTTGCCAGGTAGCTGTCCTTGGCGGTGTAGGGG
>VERS01000214.1 GCA_018882545.1 Mycobacterium sp. | reverse complement strand
GTCCAGCGGGTCGTCGAACACGGCGCCGAGGAGATCCACGTCACCCGCCACACCCTGAGCGAGGCCAGTGAGGTCGAGGCACGCTACATCGACCGGGGTACCCGCGAGGTGGAGTGGGTGGAACGCGCTACCGGCGAACATCCCGATGACGACATCGTCGGAGACGAGTCGGCCGTGTTCCGGGCTCGCGAGGCCTACATCGCCGACCCGAACGATCCGAATTACCGGGAGGACGATCCGCGGCACCGTCGGCCCTGACGCGCCGGCACCGCACAGTTATGACGCCGGGGCGGTCGAAACCCCCTCCCGCCCCGGCGTCATCCACTGCCCAGGACATACAGTCAGACAGCACAGACCCCACACGGGAAACCACCAAAAAGGAGTAAACAAGTGACACCAACTGTGTCGCCGCGTCGCCGCGGCGCCTCGCTCGCACTGGGCGGGATCTTCGTGGTCGCCGGCACCATGCTGGCCACCCCGACGATCGCGTTCGCTGCGCCGTCGACCGAGGCGGTCAACGCCATCAACGACCGCTACAGCACCTTTGGAGGCGAGGGCTCGCTGCTGGGCCCGGCGATCGGCGAAGCCGAGGATGTCCAGGGTGGCGCCAAGCGGGAGTACCAGGGCGGAACCATCTACTACTCGAAGGATTCCGGCGCGCACGTGATGTACGGCCAGATCCTGGAGCGTTACAAGGCTCTCGGCGGACCGACCAGCGGCCTGGGCTTCCCCAAGAACGACGAGAGCGACACCGGTGACGGGGTCGGCCGTTTCAATGACTTCTCCGCGCCGGAGGGTGCCTCGATCTACTGGAACCCGCAGCAGGGCGCCTCGGTGCTCAAGGGCAAGGTCCTTGAGGCCTGGCGGCAGTCCGGTGGGATCACCGGACCGTTCGGTTATCCCAGCGCCGACGTGTCGGATATGGGCGGTACCCTGACCGGCAAGTTCGTCGGTCCGGAGGGCACCGAGATCCAGTGGTCCAAGGCCGCCGGCCTGGTGACCATCCCGGCCGCGCTGGCCGGCAAGATCCCCGGATTCGGTAAGGAAGGCACCACGGCGGTGAGCAAGCCCAACGTCACGACTCCCAAGGTTGAGAAGGAGGGCGGCTTCAAGTGGTGGTGGCTGATCCCGATCCTGGCTCTGCTTGGCCTGCTGGCCTTCCTGCCGCGGCTGTTCAAGAAGAAGCCCGTTGAGGTCGCGCCGGTGAAGGTCGCTCCGCGGGCTCCGGAGGTCAAGAAGGTCGTCACGCCTCCGCCGCCGCCGGCACCCAAGCCGGTTGCCAAGCCGGTGACACCGCCCGCGCCGCCGCGTCCGCCGGCCCCCAAGCCACCGGCGCCGAAGCCTGTGGTGAAGACCCCCCCGCCGCCACCGCCGGCCCCCAAGCCGGTCGCTCGCCCGGTGGAGCACATCCGCGAGGAGGTCAAGGAGGTCAAGGCTCATATCCGCGAGGAGGTCGCCGAGGCCAAGGCACACATTCGCGAGGAGGTCGCCGAAGCCAAGGCGACGATCCGCGAAGCGGTGCACCACGAGGATGTCGCTCCGGTGATCCGTTACGAGACGCACACTCCAACGGAGACCGGAATCCAGGTCACCTACGAGAACAACGCTCTCGGTGATCGCCAGGAAAGCCGGGCCGACAAGAGCGATCTGACCCCGGATCACCTCCAGGATTGATCAGTCAAATCAGTTGAACCAGGGGTGCCCGTCCATGGGCAGCCCGGCCACTAAGGAGAAGAAAAATGGAATGGTTACTCGGAGCCGTGGGCGGTTTGCTCGGCGGTAACGCGGCCGGCGCCAAAGGCGGTCTCGGAGTCGGCGGCAACAGCGTCACCGGCGCACTGGGCGGCCTTCTCGGCGGCGGCCTGGGCTCGAACCTACTGGGTGGTGGCAGCGACATCATGAACCTCGTAGGTGGCCTCGGTGGCGGCGGGATCGGCGGCGCCGTCCTGACCGCCATCGTGGGTATGGTCATGAAGGGACGCAACAAGACCAGCTAGGCGAGCACCTCCACAACCGAAACCGGAACACCCGGCACGGAGCACAAAGCTTCCGTGCCGGGTGTTTCGTTCTGTGACGAAACTCAGGACGTCCCGTTTGTTGGTGGAGGGCTCCCCGGGTAGAGCCCCACGCACCATGAGGCAGCGGCCTTCGGTGGACGGCGTCCGATCAGTGCCGGCCGGCCTCGCGAATCCGGGCGCGGGCGTCACGGTAACGCACCACCTCATAGACGACCAGCGCGTTGACGACGACGGCGATCAATGCCACCGACGCCAGCGCCGGCAGTACCTTCCCGAGGGGCACGCAGGCCAACAGCATTCCGGCGACGATGGACCGCGGGAAGTTGACCGAACGAACGCTTCGCCAGCGGAAAGCGACGTGGGCCAGAAGGTACAAGGCCACCCCACCGAACAATGCCAGCGCCACAAGCATTTTCAGCGTGGCGTCTGGTTCGGCGAGTGCCTTCTTCAGCCCCAGCGCGAGAAATACGATTCCCACCACCATCGGCAAGTGCAGGTAGGTGTAGGCGTCCCGCGCCAGCGCGTTGCGTTCCAGACCGGTCACCTCGGCCAGCCGGTGCTCCGCGACCCGCGCCACGACGTCGAAGTACAGCCACCACATGCCCGCGACGATCAGCACCGCCAACGTGACCCCGACGACGATAGGCCAGCCGAGGGGCTCGTCGGCGGCGCCGATACCGATCGAGACCACCGTCTCCCCGAGGGCGATGATGATGATCAGCCCGTATCGTTCAGCGAAGTGGGACGGCGAGATCTGCCACCCCATGGTGCCAGCAAGGAACGGGGCCGCATAGGCGATCAGCAGCGCGAGGACGATCATCGCCGTCCGGGCAAGGCCGGGTCCGACCAACGCCGCGCCGATCATGAGGACCGGCACGACGATCGCGCCGGCGCCGAGGCGCAGGACGGCGCGCAGCATTTCCGGGTCGTCCCGCACCGACAGCGCGTAGGTGACGACGAAAAGCACCATCACCGCCGCATACCCGAGCGCGAAGACCAACGCATCGTTGCCGAACGACTGCGGGATCGCGATTCCCACGACGAGCATCGCCGCCATGGCCAGAACGATCGACAGCCGCCGCCACTCCCCCTCCGCGTCACGCGCGGTGGTGAGCCACGAGAACCCGACCCACGCCCACCAGACCGCCATCAGCACGGCCACGCCGCGCATGAAGTTGGCCACGGAGATCTCCGCAGCGAGCAACCCGGTCACTTCTGTGAGCGCGAACACGAACACCAAGTCGAAGAAAAGCTCCAGCGGCGAGACCCGTGAGACCAGCGGCGCACCACCTGCCTGAGGATGGGACTCCGCGCTCACCACGTCTGACCTCCCCGCCCCCGGGCCTGCGGCCGTCGCCATATTTGTTTACGGACTGTACCCCGCCCGGCCCGGGCGCTACGCCGCTCTACGAGCTGGATAACGCGTCAACGGGCCTGTTGACGGTGGGGGGCGTCGGCCAGGGCTGCGGAGCCGGCCGCTGTCGCACGACTTGCGGCCACCAGAACCAGCGCCCCAGCAGAGCGGCGATGGCCGGTGTCATGAACGACCGGATCACCAGGGTGTCGAACAGCAATCCCAGACCGATGGTCGTGCCGACCTGGGCCAGAATGCGCAGCTCGCTGAATGTCATGGCCGCCATCGTCATTGCGAAGACGAGTCCCGCGGAGGTGACCACCGACCCCGTGCCGGCCATCGACCGGATTATTCCGGTCCGCAGTCCGGCGTGTATTTCCTCCTTGAACCGCGACACCAGCAGCAGGTTGTAGTCCGAGCCCACGGCCAGCAGGATGATCACCGACATCGCCAGTACCATCCAGTGCAGCGGCTGGCCCAGAATGTGCTGCCAGATCAGGATCGACAACCCGAACGAAGTCCCCAGGGACACCACGACCGTGCCGACGATCACCGCCGCGGCCACCACGCTGCGGGTCAGAACGAGCATGATGACGAAGATCAGGCTCAGGGCGGCAACCCCGGCGATGAGTAGGTCGTAGTTGGCACCGTCCTGCAGGTCCTTGAAGCTGGTTGCGGTCCCGGTCAGGTAGATGCGCGACCCTTCCAGCGGGGTTCCTTTGATCGCCTCGAAAGCGGCATTCCTGATGCTGTCGACGCGATTCAGACCGTCTGGGGACATCGGATCTCCCTCGTGGGAGATGATGAACCGCACCGCCTTTCCGTCCGGTGAGAGGAACATCTTCATTCCGCGCTGGAAATCGGGATTGTCGAACACCTCCGGCGGCAGGTAGAAGGTGTCGTCGTTCTTGGCCTGGTCGAAGGCCTTCCCCATGGCGTTCTGGTTCTGCTGCATCTCCTGCATCTGGTCATACATGCCGGACTGCGTGCTCTGCATGGTCAGTTGCATCAGTTGCATGGACTTCATGGTGGAGATCATCGGCGGCATCAGCGTTCGCATCTGGGTGGTCAGCGCATCGAGTTGACCCAGAACCGGTAACAGCTCCTTGAGGTCGTCGGTGGTCGCGTTGAGACCGTCCATGGTGTCGAAGACCGACCGGATGGCCGCACACACCGGGATGCTGAAACAGTGCGGCTCCCAGTAGAAGTAGTTGCGCATCGGTCGGATGAAGTCGTCGAAGTCGGCGATATGGTCGCGGAGGTCCTTGACATCCTCGTAGGTCAGGTTCATCTTTCCGACCATGGAGTGGGTGACCGCGTTGAGTTCGCCCATCAGGTCATACATCTTCTGCATGTTGTCGATGCTGGCCTGCATATCGTCGCCCATCCTGAGCATGTCCTTCATCCGGTCCTGCAGATAGGACATGTTCAGGCTTTGCAGGGTGCCCTGCATACCGAGCAGGAACGGGATCGAACTGTGCTCCAGTGGCGTCCCGAGCGGCCGGGTGATGGTCTGCACCCGGCCGATGCCGGGCTCCCGGAACATCGCCTTGGCGACCCGGTCTATCACCAGGAAATCCGCGGAATTCCGCAGGTCGCGGTCGCTCTCCAACATCAGTAGCTCGGGGCTTAGCCGGGCGGACGGGAAGTGGCGTTCGGCCGCGGCGAATCCCTCGACGGCGGGGATGTCGGGCGGCAGGTAGTGCCGTTGGTTGCAGTC
>VERS01000213.1 GCA_018882545.1 Mycobacterium sp. | reverse complement strand
ATGCTGATGGTCTGAGCCGTTCAGTCAGCCACTGTTGCCGCTTGCCCTGTTGCCGCTTGCCCTGTTGCCGCTTGCCCTGTTGCCGCTTGCCCTGTTGCCGCTTTTCCCGCTAGCACTTGCCGATTCCGGGATTGCCGGATTCCACCGAACCGTACCCGCCCCGCCCGGCAGTCGCCGCCATTCAGACCGCCGGCGCCACGCCCACCGGCCGGCCGGCCTCGAGGATGTTCTTCACCTCGAATGCCATCCGCTTACCGGCCACCCGTCGCTGATGGGTGATGGCGGGTAGATCCAGGTTCCCGGGTTGGCCTACCGCGGCGCCGGACGGCTCGGCGTGCAGGAAGTAGTGCAAGACGACGCCGTCGAGGACGGGTTCCAGCCATACCTCCATGGTGCCGGTCAGCGGCCCGGCGACCGTCCACCGCACACCCTTGTCCGCCCGGTCCTCGACGACCTGCAGCGTCAGGTCGGGGAACCATCGCCGCCACCCAGCCCGGTCGCCCACCGCCTGACCCACGGCCTCGGGACCGGCGGCGACAAAGGTCTCGTCAGCGACTTGAATACTGCTCACGGGAGAAAAGCTTCACATATCCAGCCGCATCGCTAGCCGCGGGGCTGCCCCTGCAACAACTCGGCCAGTCGCGCGCTGCGCCTGGTCCAGTTCCATTCGCTGCAGACCCATTGCCGCCCGGCCTGCCCCATGCGGTGCGCCCGGGCAGGGTCGGCCAGCAGGTCGCCGATCACTTCGACCAATTCCTCGCGCGAGCGCCCGTCGACCACCCGGCCGGTCTGGCCGTCCAGGACCGCCTCGGGGGCGCCTCCGGACCGCCCGGCCACCACGGCCACACCGGTCGCGGAGGCCTCCAGGAACACAATGCCCAAGCCTTCGACGTCCAAACCTGCTCCGCGGGTCCGGCACGGCATGGCGAAAACGTCTGCCAGTGCATAGTGCGCCGGCAACTCGGCGTTCGGCACGCCGCCGGTGAACACCACGTCCGAGCCCAACCCGAGATCGCGCACCAGCCGGTGCAGGTGCTCGGCGTACGGACCGCCCCCGACGATCACCAGTGCCGCACCGTCCACCCGGCGGGAGATTTCGGGCCACGCCTTGATCAGCATGTCCTGACCCTTGCGCGGGACCAGCCGGGAGATGCACACCGCCACGCGGCGCTCCCCAAGCCCGTAGCGGATCCGCAGTTCGGCGCGGGCCGCAGGGTCTGGGCGGAACCGTTCGGTGTCCACCCCCGGGGGCAGGTGCTCCAGATGCGCCCGCGGGCCGAACGCCGCGGCGAACCGGCCCCGGGTGTACCGGCTGATGTAGGTCACCACATCGGTGTCCTCCCCGATGCGCCGCAACGCCGAACGCGCGCCGGGCAACATCGACCAGCCCACTTCGTGGCCGTGGGTGCAGGCCAGGATGCGTTCCGCACCGGCCCCCCGGGCTCGGGATGCCAGCAGCGCCAGCGGAGCGGCGGCCCCGAACCACACCGTTTCGATACCGTGCTCGACGATAAGCCGCCGCATCGTTCGGTCCACACCCGGTTCCGGGACCATCAATGTGCCGGGGTGCCGAACGATCGGGAACGGTGCGCTGCGGTCATAGTCCTCAGCGCCCTTCCACCGCGGCGCGTACACGGTCAGCTGATGCTCCCCGGTGGCGGCCAGCCGATTGGCGAACTGTTCCAAGTAGGACTGGATGCCACCGCGGCGCGGCGGAAAGTCGTTGGTGACCAGCAGAATCCGAGTCATCGTTCCAGGAGGCTATCGGTGGTTATCGGTTCAGCCAACCGGTCCACCGGGAAAGTAGTTCGGTCAGCTCCACGCCGAGTGCCGCGCGGACAGCCCACGGAAAGTCCCCGTGACCCGGTCCGCACGCCAGGTCGTAGAGACGGCGCAACCCGTCGGTGTCGAACTCCTCGGCGACGAAACGGGCGAACCACCAGGCCCGGTCATAACCGGCAGACCGGGTGGCGCCCGGACTGTCCAGTGCATCGTCATCGGGCAGTGTGGTGATCTGCGCGGCCCAGGGGGGCAGCCGGGCCGGTGGGCGGGCCACAAAGTCGGCTACGCCCTCGGTGAGCCAACGCGGCGCGTCGACTGCGGTTCCGGTACGGGCTGCAACGTGGAAGAGTTCGTGCGTCAACACAATTCGCAGAGACTCGTCGGACATTGCCGCAGCACCCGGCGCGAGAACGATGCGTTGCGCGACGGCGCGCCGGCTGGCAACGTCCACCTCGTCGGCAACGGCCACCGCGGCGATGTCGGCCCACTCCCGACCCGGGTCCAGTCGCGCTTCGGCCTCGAATTGGTCTTGGGTGGCGGTCGCGACGACAACGACTTCGCGAGGCCAGTCGCTGCCCCAGAACTTTTCCACTGCGGCCACGGCGCCGTCGAAGTCCGCGCGCACCCGCTCCAGCAGTGCCGCGCCGCGCGCGCCGTCGAGGTTGACCACCCGGACCGTCCGGCCCGCCAGCGCCACATCGCCGACCGGGACTGGTTGGGAGGCGGTGCCGTGGCCCGTCCCGGTCACGATGAGTGCGGCGGCCGCCAGACTTTGCACCACCGAGGCGACCGCCAGGATCCGCCGCCGGCGGCGGCCGGACTCAGTATCGACGGACGTTGTAGATCGGTGCGCTGTGCACGGACTCCACCCGTACCGGGATGCCGTACGTCGACGCGTGAACCATCAAACCGTCGCCGACGTAGATACCGACATGGGAGGCGTCGGAGTACTGAACCACCACATCACCGGGTCGCATCTGGTCCACCGAAACCGGCTGACCGCCTGCTGCCAGCGCATAGCTCGAGTGCGGCAGGAACACGCCGGCCTGCTGGAAGGCCCACTGCACCAGGCCCGAGCAGTCGAAGGCGTTCGGACCGGCGGCAGCCCAGACGTACGGCGAGCCGATCCTGGTCAAAGCAGCCTGAACGGCGAGCGCACCCGCGCCGGATCCACCGCCGCCCGGAAGCGGGATCGCAGCAAGTGTGGCGATATCGCTCTTGGGCGCCTCCGGACCAGGTCCGGCGAGCACCGACGGCGGTGGCGCGCCCGGTGCCGCCAGAACCTCCTGCTGGGCCGGGGTCAGCATCGCGTAGCGAACCTTCACCGCCGTGATCTGCGTCTGCAGCTCGGACTGCTTGCGCTGCAACTCCGCCCGCACGGCCGCAGCCTCGTCGGCAGCCGACTTCGCCTCGGCGGCGGACTTGGCCGACGCCGCCTCGATGACCAACGCCTCCTCGCTGACTCGGCGGAAGCTGCGCATCTGCTCAGCCATCTCGGTGGCCATCAGGCGCTGGACCGCCATCTTGTCGATCAGCTGCTGCGGGGAGGATGCGGTCAGCAGCGCGGTGAGGCCGTCGGTCCGCCCGCCCATGTAGACCGAAGCGGCCAGCGCGTCGACCGCACCCTGGTAGTTCCCAAGTTGCGCCTTTGCGGCATCGAGCGCGGCCACGTCTGCGGCGTGCTTGGCATCGGCGTCGTTTTGCACCCGCAGTTTCTCATCGAGATCGATCTGAGCGGCGTGCATCGTCTCGGTGAGCTGCTCGGCTTGTCGGGACAGCTCGCTGAGCTGTGCCAGCGTGTCCTCGGCCGGATCGGCGTAGGCAGCCCCGCCCCAGACCGAGCTGACCGCGGTGAGTCCGACTATCGCACCGACCACCGGCCTGCGAACAACGGATTTCGCACCGGATCGGGGGGCAAACTTCAAGACTTCGCATCCTTTGACTGCCGTCGACGCGCGTTCCGTCGCACTGCTTGTCGTGTGGCTTAGGTCTCGAACAGGTTACGAAACGGCATCGGCTTTGTCCAACGACAAGCCTGAGAATTGGCTCAGAACTTGGGCGTCCAATTAAGTTGTCGGAGATCAGCTGGCCAGCCCCGAGTTGCCATCCCGGCGGATCGGGACCAGTCGCAGCCGGGGCGCAAGGCCCGCCTCGGCAAGTACTTCCAGAGCCGCGCGTTCGTCGTGCAGCAACGTCTCAGGCATCCCCAGCAACACACTGACGACGCAGTCTCGACAGCCCGGTCCCCGCACTGCACACTCGTCGCAGTCGATGACCAACGGTTCGTCAGGTTGTGGTGTTCCGTCGCCCATGTCGTCTCCTCGCGTATCTCTTCTCTTCGGCAAACGCTCCGGATAGGTCACTCTCCGGTCGTGATGCAGCGGCTGCGGTGGGACCATACGGCGCGGCTCTGACAGTGGATCCTTGACACCGATAGCAGCACCCGGTCCGCGGTGTGGCGAACACCCGGTGTCGGTGTCCCGGCCTACCGTCTGAAGACCGTGGCCGGCCCTGACGGTTCCCAGCTCAGCTTCGCCGATCTTGACGGTGCCGAATTCGACTCGGCCGAGACGCCGTTGCGGGAAACCACGTTCGTAGTCGTCGACCTGGAGACCACCGGCGGTCGGGCCAAACCCGGCCCCGACGGATCCTTCGACGCGGTCACCGAGATCGGCGCGGTCAAGGTGCGCGGCGGTGAGGTCATCGGGGAGTTCGCGACCCTGGTGGATCCGCAGCGCGGCATCCCGCCACAGATCGTCGAACTCACCGGCATCACGACTGCGATGGTGCGGGACGCGCCCACCATCGCAGCGGTGCTGCCGATGTTCCTGGAGTTCGCCCGCGGCGCGGTGCTGGTGGCCCACAACGCCGGGTTCGACATCGGATTCCTGCGTGCAGCGGCGCAGCGGTGCGGCATCGGCTGGCCGCATCCGCCCGTCTTGTGCACGGTCAGGCTCGCACGCCGAGTACTGAGCCGGGAGGAAGCGCCCAGCGTGCGGCTGTCGACTCTGGCCCGGCTGCTGGGTTCGACCACCGAGCCGAACCACCGGGCACTCCATGACGCCCGCGCAACCGTCGATGTCCTGCACGCGCTGATCGAGCGGGTCGGCAATCAGGGCGTGCGAAGCTACCGCGATCTGCGCTCCTACCTACCCGGTGTGACCACTGCCCAACGCGGCAAACGCGTTCTGGCCCAGCGGCTGCCGCACCGGCCCGGGGTGTATCTGTTCCGGGGCCCGTCCGGTGAGGTGCTCTACATCGGAACGGCGGGCGATCTGCGCCGGCGGGTCGGCCAGTACTTCAACGGGGC
>VERS01000212.1 GCA_018882545.1 Mycobacterium sp. | reverse complement strand
GATCTATGTCAACCCGCAGGGCCCCAACGGCAAGCCCGACCCGCTGGCCGCCGCGCACGACATCCGCGAGACCTTCGGCCGGATGGCGATGAACGACGTGGAGACCGCCGCGCTGATCGTCGGCGGCCACAGCTTCGGCAAGACCCACGGCGCCTCCCTCGAGGATCACATGGGCCCGAATCCCGAGGCCGCTCCGATCGAAGACCAGCTGATCGGCTGGAAGAGCAGCTTCGGCAGCGGTGTTGGCAAGGACGCCATCACCTCGGGTCTGGAGGTGGTGTGGAAGCCCAACCCGACCAAGTGGGACAACGGCTATCTGGAGACGCTGTACGGCTACGAGTGGGAGTTGGAGAAGAGCCCGGCCGGTGCGTGGCAGTTCGTCGCCAAGGACGCCGAGGCGGTCATCCCCGATCCGTTCGACGGCCCCAAGCGCAAGCCCACCATGCTGGTGACCGACGTGTCGATGCGGGTCGATCCGATCTACGGCAAGATCACCCGCCGCTGGCTGGAACACCCGGAGGAACTCGCCGACGCCTTCGCAAGGGCCTGGTACAAGCTGCTGCACCGCGACATGGGCCCGGTGGCGCGTTTCCTCGGACCCGACGTCCCCGAGGCGCAGCTGTGGCAGGACCCGGTTCCGGCCGTCGACCACCCACTGGTCGACGACGCCGACGTGGCGGCTCTGAAGGCCAAGGTCCTCGACTCGGGCATCCCGGTGGCCGACCTGGTCTCCACCGCGTGGGCGGCGGCGGCCAGCTTCCGTGGTACCGACAAGCGCGGCGGCGCCAACGGCGGTCGTATTCGCCTTGAGCCGCAGCGCAATTGGGAGGCCAACGAGCCGGCCAAGCTGGCCACGGTGCTCCCGGTCCTGGAGAAGATCCAGCAGGAGTTCAACGGTTCGGCCGACGGCGGCAAGAAGATCTCGCTGGCCGACCTGATCGTGCTCGCCGGTTCGGCTGCGGTCGAGAAAGCCGCCGAGGACGCCGGGGTCGCGGTGACCGTGCCGTTCCATCCGGGCCGCACCGACGCCGACCAGGCCCACACCGACGCCGAGGCCATGAGGTTCCTCGAGCCGCGTGCCGACGGATTCCGCAACTACTTCGCCTCCGGCGAGAAGATGCCGCTGGAGCGGTTGCTGCTCGATAAGGCCTACATGCTGAACCTGACCGCCCCGGAGATGACGGCGGTGGTCGGCGGCCTGCGGGCACTGGGCGCCACCCACGGCGGCACCAGGCACGGCGTCTTCACCGACCGGCCCGGCGTGCTGAGCAACGACTTCTTCGTCAACCTGCTCAGCATGGACACCGAGTGGAAGGTGTCGCAGGCCGCGGAGAACGTCTACGAGGGCACCGACCGCAAGACCGGTGCGCAGAAGTGGACGGCGACCGCCAATGACCTCGTCTTCGGCTCGAACTCGGTGTTGCGGTCACTCGCCGAGGTCTACGCCTCCGACGACGCGCACGAGAAGTTCGTCAACGACTTCGTCTCGGCGTGGGTCAAGGTAATGGACAACGACCGGTTCGACCTGCACCGGTAGTCCCTCGTTATCAGGCAAACGCTCGGCTGGGTTTTCCCAGCCGAGCGTTTTGCGCGGCGGCGTCAGCTGTACTGCGCGGCCTGACGCGTCAGTTCCTCCTCGAACCGCGGCAGCGACTCCGGCGGGGCGATGGCGCGCAGCAGGAACTTCCAGTTCTTGACCGCCTGGGGAATCTGTTCGTGGGCGGCGCCGAACGCGGGTCCCGAGACGGGTAGTTGGCTGCTCCCCAGCAGCAGGATCCAGATCAACTGGCCGACGTCCTCCGGCGCGACATCGGCCCGGATGTCGGACGGCCGAAGATGCGTGGCCACGGTGTTGATGAACCTGTCGTACTGGTGCCGGAGATCCCGGTACCCGTCGACGCTGAGGTGGCCGCACGCGAGATTGAGTTGGATTGCCACCCAGACGAATTGATCTGTCGTCAATAATTCGGCCTGGGCCAGTGTCGCGGCGATGACGTTCTCCAGTCCCGGTTCGGCGGCTTGGAGACGGCCGATGATGAGATTCCAGATCCGCGACCACCCCTCGGCGATGATCTCCACGACCAGCGCTTCTTTGGAGGCGAAGTGGTAGTAGAACGCGCCCGGGGTGAGATCGGCCGCCCGCGTGATCGCCTTGACGTCCGTCTCGAGGTATCCGGTGTTGATGAAAAGGTCCACCGCGACAGAACGGATCGCCTCCCGAGTTTGGGCGGATCTGGACTGCGGCACCACAAGCTCCGATCTTCCCCGGGGCGGGCGGACGCCGGGTTCCAAAGTTCGCGAAATGAACCATCGGTCTAAACACACTGTAGGAGCACACCGGCCGTGATTGATTAAATCCGCAAATTTAACCGAGTTCTCCGCCTCGCCGGGGCCCGGCGCCCGCTAGCTTTCGCCCGAGGCCGGTCAGACCCGACTTGCCGTCCACGCCAACAGGAGTTGACCATGAACATCACTGCTCGCACCTACCTCACGACGGGCATCGCCGCCCTCGGGGTGGGCGCCATCACCCTCACCCCGGTACAGCCCGTCCCCGACCACGTCGCACTCGTGCGCCAGCACGTGGTCAGCGACCTCGCCGTGGACCTCGCCGCCACGGTCAACCCGTTCCAGGCCGTCGTCGACGCCGTCAAGACGACGACCGCCAACGCCACGACGCTGGCCAAGGTGTGGGCTTCCGATCCGTTCCCGGTGGCGAAGGTCCTCGCCAACAACTGGGGGATCTACGCCAAGGAGATTTTCGGCGGCGGCTTGGCCGGATTCGGGCCCGGCTTCGCCGCGTTCGCCGACCAGATCGGGGCCAACCTCACCAAGGCCCTCAAGCTTCCATTCGACCCGGGAAGCACGACCACCTTCAAATTCTGCGACCCCAATCCCTGTCAGGGTAAGCCGACCGACAAGCTCGTCTCGACCATGACGCTTCCCCTCACCGTTATCGGCGACGCACCGTTCTACACCTCTGATTCCACAGTGGGCACGGACGGGTACGGAACCTCGCCTGCCCAGGTCAACTTATTGCTTCTGCAAATCGCCGCCGGACTAACTCTCGAAAGCGGCACGCTCACACCCCCACCGCCCACGGGACTCTATGCCCCGGAAGCCCCCGGCGGGATTAACACGCTCTACAAATATTTCACTCAGTTCGCGCCGGTGCTGACCTGGTCGCAAACCCTCTCCAGCGGCCTGGTGATGGGAGCGCTGGGACCGGTGCTCGCCCCGGTCGCGAGCCTGATCAACAGCTTCACCTCCTTTGGTGCGAACCTGAAGGCGGGCAAATACCTGGACGCTGTCTACGACATCGTCAACATTCCGACGAACATGACCAGCGCCGTGTTCAACGGGGCTTTTCTCGATCTCACCGCGGTCGTTGAAAAGCTCACGGGCAGCGCCGCCCTCGGCAGTGTCGGGCTGAACCTGGGCGGCTTGCTCAACATCACTCCGACGGACGGGCCCCCGGCCACGACATATAACGGTGGTGTGCTGTTCAACCAGCTCGGCGGCCCTCCTGGTGGCGAAGGGTTCATTGTCAATAACGCTGGTCAGGGTATTCCCACCGGCCTCGGCGGATCGCTGGTCGGCTTCAACCAGTCCCTGGCCTCGGTATTGAAGGTGACCCCGCCGGTTGCGCAAGCCAAGGCCGCCTCCACGGTGCCGGCGGCCGCTGCAGCGGCATCCGCCCCGGACGTCCCCGCCGCCGCGCCGGTCGATCAGACCCCGGCGGTGCCGGCAACACCTGCGGTGCCGACCATCCCGGCCATCACGGAAGCTGCGTCGGCTCCGGACGCCGCCTCCCTCGCCGCGGATCTCGGCAAAATCGAGGACGCCCCTGCGGCGCCGGCGCGTCGGGGTGCCGGCAGGTCCGGATCGGTCGGCGTTGGGTCGGGTCCCGATGCCGGCGGCGTATCGGGCGGACATCGCGGAGGACGCGCCGCTGTGTGAGTCACAGGCGGATAGTTCTGAAACCCGGGTGGGCCCGTCGTGTCGGGAAACTAGAACCCCACCCGGGTTCTCTCTGTACCCCAACTATTGGGCCTACGTTATCGGGCCTACGTGCAGGTGTTGGCGCTGACCCAGCGGCCGTTCCAGCCCACGCACGCGCTGGCGTTCGGGGTGATCGGGGCGTAGGCGTCCTGCGGGAGCACGTACGGCGCCATCACGTCGGACAGGTTCGCGCACCCGCTGACCGAGATGCGTCGGCCGGCGCTGGCGCATACGTCGGCGTACGCGGTGCCGCTGGGGGCGATGGTGGTCAGCGCTGCCGGGCCTCCGACCAGAGCCAGTACGGCTGCCGCGGTGCCGGCGAACCGGCGAACGTTCGTTGTTCGGGGGCCAGTCATGCCGCGGAGTCTACCGTCGCCGATTCCGCAGCGGCCGGACGACGCCGCCGGTGCCGGGAACCCGCCCATGTGACCACGATCGTCAGCCCCAACGCCAGCAGCCACGGCCAGGCACCGACTTGGTAGACCCACCCGGCCACCGTCCGCTGGATGCGTCCAGCCGCGCTGATCACCGGATCCTCCGCCGCGCCGCCCCCCTCGAACAGCCGCAGCTCATACCAGCCGTAGTAGGCGACGTAGAGACCGACGGCCACCAGCAGCACGCCACCGGCCCGGTTGACGTAGGGCAGCACCCGGCGCATCCGGCTCACCGCCGTCGAACTGGCCAGCGCGACGGCGACCGCGAGAACCCCGACGACCAGCCCGATACCGGCACCGTAGGCCAGGTAGACACCCACTGCGGCCGGGAGCGAACCGCTGCGCAGACTGCTGCCGGTGACCGCCAGGAAGGGTCCCACGGTGCACGACAGCGATGCCGCCGCATAACCGACTCCGTAGCCGAACATCGACCCGACTCGGGCCGTGGGCGCCCACCGCTCACCCAGACCGCCCGGCAGCCCGGGCAGTGTCCGGCCGGACAGCATCCACACCCCGAGGGCCACCAGCCCGCAGCCGATCAGCACGGTGCCGTAGGGCAGGTAACGCTGCACTGTGGAGGCCAGCGGAATCGTCAGCAGGCCGACCAGTCCGAAGAAGGTCAGGAACCCCAGCGCCATCACCGCCGCGGCCAGCACTGCCC
>VERS01000211.1 GCA_018882545.1 Mycobacterium sp. | reverse complement strand
CTCCCAGCCCATCGCCACGAACGTATCGGCGATGTGCTCGGCCAGGATTGTGATGGGGTGCCGCGCCCCGACCGGTTGCCGGCCCGACGGCAGCGTGACGTCGATGGCCTCGGCCACCAGAACCGCTGCGTCGCGGTCGGCGCGCAGGGCCGCCAAGCGCGCGTCGTAGCCCGCCTGCGCCTCGGCCCGCGCCAGGTTCACCTGTTTGCCGGCCTCCGCGCGCTCGTCTTTGGGCAGGCCAGCCAGGGCCTGGCGGGACAGCGCCAGCGCAGAGCGGTCCCCGAGGTGTTCGGTTTTGGCCCGGGCCAGTGTGTCGAGGTCGTCGGCTGCGGCGAACGCCCGGCGGGCCGCCTCGACGGCGCCGGCCAGCGCGTCCTGCGACAGCCGTTGCTCACCCACGCGCCGAGATTCTCCTTAGCTGGCCTGGTCTTTCGCCGGTACTGGTGGGGCCCGAGTGTTGCCGAAGTGCCGACCGGAAGATCATAGGTGATGCCAGAATTACGCCTCGCGGGCAATTCGCCCGCCCGATCGAGGCAGGGGATGGCTCATGCTCAGAACGCTCGTCATCGCGGCGGTGTGGGCGGCGGCGGTAGCCGTGGCGGTGCTGGCCGTCAAATTCGGAACCGGATGGTGGATCGTCTCGGCGGCGCTGGCCGCACTGGCCGGGCTGGGCACCTGGGATGTGCTGCAACGGGGCCACTCGATTCTGCGGGCGTATCCGGTTGTGGGTCACGCCCGCTGGATCGCCGAGCGGATCCGCCCGGAGATCTACCAGTATTTCGTCGAGTCGAACACCGACGGTGCACCCTTCGACCGGGAGACCCGCGACGCGGTGTACCGCAGGGCCAAAGGCACCAAGGGCGATGAGCCCTTCGGTACCGAGCGCGACGTCACCGCCGTCGGTTATGAGTTCCTGCGGCACTCCCTGCGGGCGAAGATCGCCACCGACCTGGATCCCCGGGTCCGCCTCGGTGGCCCGGACTGCACCCAGCCCTACGACATCGCGATGCTCAACGTCTCGGCGATGAGCTTCGGAGCGCTGTCCGGCAACGCGATCGAGGCCCTCAACGGCGGGGCCGCCATCGGTGGGTTCGCCCACGACAGCGGGGAAGGCGCCATCAGCCCGTATCACCTCAAGCACGGCGGCGATCTGATCTGGGAGATCGGCTCGGGCTACTTCGGCTGCCGCACCCCGGACGGCCATTTCGACGCCGAGAAGTTCCGGGAGAAGGCCGCGCTACCGACGGTGAAGGCGATCTCGATCAAGCTGTCCCAGGGCGCCAAACCCGGCCTGGGCGGTGTGCTGCCCGGCGCCAAGGTCACCCCCGAGATCGCCGCGACGCGCGGGGTGCCGGTGGGCCAGACCGTCGTCTCTCCCCCGGCGCACACCGCCTTTCACACCCCGCTGGAACTCATGCACTTCATCGCCACGCTGCGCAGTCTGTCCGGCGGCAAACCGGTCGGCTTCAAGCTCTGCGTCGGGGCCCGCACCGAGTTCCTCTGCATGTGCAAGGCCATGCTGCAGACCGGGATCACCCCGGACTTCATCATCGTCGACGGCTCCGAGGGCGGCACCGGCGCGGCACCCCAGGAATTCGTCGACCACGTCGGTATGCCGTTGACCGAGGGGCTGATGCTGGTGCAGAACTGCCTGGTCGGAACCGGCCTGCGGGAGCACATCAAGATCGGGGCATCGGGCAAGGTGACCAACGGCTTCGACATCGTCAGGCGCGTCATCCAGGGTGCCGACTTCACCCTCGCGGCCCGAGCGATGATGTTCGCCATCGGCTGCATCCAGGCCATGAAATGCCACACCAACCGGTGCCCCACCGGCGTCGCCACCCAGGATCCCGGTCTGGCGCGGGCGTTGGATGTGCCCGACAAGATCGACCGGGTTGCCAACTTCCAGAAAGCGGTGGTCACCAGCGCCGCGCAGATGGTCGCGTCGATGGGCCTGGAAAGCTTCGACGAGTTGGCGCCCTCGATGCTCAACCGCCGCATCGACAGCGCGCACAACCGCACCTACGCCGAGATCTACGAGTGGCTGATGCCCGGTGAACTGTTGGAGAGCCCGCCGGAAGCCTGGTTGTCGGATTGGATCGAGGCCTCCGCCGAGGAGTTCGTCTGACCGCTCAACCGTCGCCCGGTTCGGAGCCACCCTCATCGGGTGAGTCGTTCCAGGGCAGTTCGCGGCGGCTCTTGAGCCGGTACATCTCCAGGTCCGCCGGCACCCCGGCCGGGCGGGGAGTGAACACCTGACGCCGCACCCGTTTGACCGTCACGCCGAGCAATTCGAGTTCGTGAGGGGGTATCTGGGCCAGTGTCGTTTCCGAGATGATCAACCCGCCACGGGCAGCCCGATCCATCACCCGGGCGGCGATATTGACATCCACCCCCAGCCAGTCACCGCCGATGCGCTGCGGCCGGCCGGTGTGGATACCGGCCCGCATGACCGGCGTGTAGCCGTCGACCTCGACCTCTTTGACCGCCTCCAGCGCCGCCCTGGTGGCTCGCACCGCGACCAGCGGATCGGTGAACACCACCATCATCCCGTCGCCCATCCGCTTGACGATATGACCGCCGGCGTCCAGCAGCGGCGGCTCGGCCACCTGGGCGACGCGCCGCAACAGCCGCAGGGTGGCCTCGTCACCGGCCTGCAGCGACCAGTCCGAGAAGCCGACCAGGTCGGTGAACACGATGGTCACCTCCGCGTCTGCCGGTCGGCCGGAGACCCGTTCGCTGAGCGCCTGCCACACCTGCAGCGTGGCCAGACTCACCTCCCGGGTCGCGGCTTCCCGGTCGCGCAGCAGGCGGTCGGCGGCCCGGGCAGCGGCCTGCGGACCGCCCTCACCCGCAGCTGAGAGCGGGTCGCCGAAATCGGGGTCCCCGGGCAGTATCCGGCGGGCACGCCGGATCATGGCGACGACGTTGGGGTTGCGATTCGTCTGCCGCAACCACGCGGCGGGGTTTCGCGGCGGCGCGTTCTCCGGGCGGTCGACGACGCCGTCGGTACCGGGCTGATCGCCGCTGGGGTCGTCGTCCACGCGGCCAGCCTAGGCCAACGGCGAGGATCGGCGTTGGGCCCGTGCGCTCTGATACAGGCAGATGGCGGCGGCGGCGGCCACGTTGAGACTGTCGATGCCGGCGGCCATCGGGATGACGACGCGGTGGTCGGCCAACACCGCGACCGCCTCGGGCAGCCCCTCGGCCTCCCGCCCGAAAATCCATGCCGTCGGCGCGCCGAGCAGGTCGTCGGCGGCGTCCAGACTCAACTCACCGGTCAGCGTGGTCGCCAGGATCTGCATCCCGGCTCCGCGCAATCGGTCGATGAGGTCGCCGGTATCCCCCGCGAGCAAGGTGGGGACTGCGAAGATGCTGCCCGCCGAGGACCGCACGCTCTTGCCGTTGTACGGGTCGACCACCTCACCGCAGAACACCGCCGCTCCGGCGCCCATGGCTTCGGCGAGTCTGATCATGGTGCCGGCATTCCCCGGATCGGCGATGCCGGCGCCCACCACGACCAGTCCGGGACGCCGCGCCAGAACCGTGGCGAGATCCTCAGCCGTACGCCGGCATACGCCGACCACGCCGGCCGGCGTGACCGTCTCGGACAGCGCTTTCATGGCCCGGTCGCTGACCGTGTGAACGGTCAGTCCGGCCAGCATGGGCCGGTGCCGTTGGGCGGCCACCTCGGTGGCGAAAACCTCTTCGATGACACCCGCCCGGGCGGCCGCCTCGACCAGGTTGGGACCCTCCGCCAGGAAACGTCCCGACGCGGTCCGCTCGGCGCGGCGTTGCAGCCTGGCCGCCCGGACCACCCGAGCGGATCGCTCGGACAGTGCTGTCACGCAGCCTCACCGGACGGGGCGTTCACATCCCCGGGCAGTGCGGCGCGCGCCACCGTGACCAGCGCGGTGAACGCTGCCGGGTCGCTGACCGCGATCTCGGCGAGATTCTTGCGGTCGACCTCCACACCGGCGGCCTTCAGGCCCTGGATCAGCCGGTTGTAGGTGATGTCGTTGGCGCGCGCGGCCGCATTGATGCGGGCGATCCACAGCTTGCGGAATTCGCCCTTGCGGGCACGCCGGTCGCGATAGGCGTAGTTCAGCGAATGTAGTTGCTGCTCTTTGGCTTTGCGGTAGAGCCGGGAGCGCTGGCCGCGATAGCCCTTGGACGCCTTGAGGACGGTGCGGCGCTTCTTGTGGGCGTTGACTGCGCGTTTGACGCGGGCCATGGGAGTTCCTCTCCTCGTTCGGTCACGGAAATCAAGTCGGAGTCGCCGGATCGGCCGGCGCGGATCGGCGTCAGCCGTTCAGCATCTTGTTGACACGTTTGGTGTCGTTCTCGGCGACCACGGTCCGGCCGGCGAGGCGACGCGTCCGGCTGCTCGGCTTGTGCTCGAAAAGATGGCGGCGGTTCGCCTTCTGCCGCACGATCTTGCCGGTGCCGGTGCGCCGGAAGCGTTTGCCGGCTCCGCTGTGGGACTTGGCCTTGGGCATGGTGACCTCAGTTCTATCTCGGTTGGTGACGGGCGGTTGTCAGTTCTGGTCGGCGACCGCGGACTCCTCCGGAAGGGTCTCCGAGGTCTCCTGGGCCACCGGCTGGATCGGGCCGGCGCTGGCTTGTTCTGCGGCCCTGGCGCGGGTCTTGGCCCCGCGGTGTGGCGCCAGCACCATCGTCATGTTGCGGCCGTCCTGCTTGGCGGTGGTCTCGATGAAGCCGTAGTCGGCGACGTCCGCGCCCAGCCTCTGCAGCAGCCGGTACCCGAGTTCCGGCCGGGACTGCTCACGCCCGCGGAACATGATCGTCACCTTGACCTTGGACCCAGCTTCCAGGAAGCGGATCACATGACCCTTCTTGGTCTGGTAGTCGTGCGGGTCGATTTTGGGGCGAAGCTTCTGCTCCTTGACGACGGTCTGCTGCTGGTTCTTTCGAGACTCGCGGGCCTTCTGGGCCGTCTCGTACTTGAACTTGCCGTAGTCCATGATCTTGCAGACCGGGGGTCTGGCGTTCGGCGCTACTTCGACAAGGTCGAGATCGGCATCCGCGGCGACGCGGAGAGCGTCTTCGATGCGCACAATGCCTACCTGTTCGCCGCCC
>VERS01000210.1 GCA_018882545.1 Mycobacterium sp. | reverse complement strand
GTCGAGCAACGTCGTGGTCGACGACGGCGCGATCGTTGAGGGCAGCGTGTTGATGCCGGGGGTGCGGGTAGGCCGCGGGGCAGTGGTGCGCCGGGCGATTCTGGACAAGAACGCCGTCGTCGGTCCCGGCGAGACGGTCGGGGTGGATCTGGAAAAGGACCGGGAGCGTTTCGCGATCAGCGCCGGCGGGGTGGTCGCCGTGGGTAAGGGCGTCTGGATCTGACCCGCCCGAACCCCGGGCGAGCAGACGTAAAGGGCGCTAAACCGTCGGCGTGTCGGGGGGGTTTGCGTCTTCTCGCGGGGATGCGTGCGTGGATGCGTGCGGGGAGGTTCACCGGGAGGCTCCCGGCGGGCGCCGGCGCCGGCGCAACAGCCAGACCGCGGCCCAGACGAGGGCGACCAGCACGATCAGCACCAGGGCGGGAATGACGATCGCGATGAAGGTCAGGCTCACGCTGGTGAGATCCTCGACGGTGCTCAGCACAGGGGCGGCCACCCCGGCGGTGGCCACGTTGGCCGCCGGGCGTACCGCGGTCTTGGTCAGGTGCACCGCCAGGGCGGTCACCACCCCGATCAGCACCGGCACCCACTGGCCGGTGCGCGCGAAATCGCCGGGGTCGGTGATCGCGGCGGTCTGGGCGGCGGTTCCCGATCCGAAGACGATGCCCCCGGAGGTCGGCCGCACCAGGGTCTGCACCGTGTCGTTGACCGAGTCGATCGCCGGGATCTTGTCGGCCACGATCTCGATCAGCAGCAGGGTCGCCACGATCGCGATGACCCACCCGTTCTGCAGCCAGGCCCACCCCGGGGGCAGATTCACCAGGTTGGTGTAACGGTCCAGCAGACCCATCGAAAGCAGCGGGATGTAGGCGTTCAGGCCCGCCGCGCTGGCAAGGCCCAACCCCGTCATGAACTCCACCTGAGCCTCCTCGGTTGCGGTAGGTCGCCTACAGGATGCCGGTTGGGTGCGGGTTCAGAGGAAGTCGCACACCGCGATCAGGATGCCGTCGGCCAGCGGGACCAGCACCGGGGTGAAGCGATCGTCGTCGGCGATCATCCGGGCGGCCTCCCGCACCGCGACGACATCGCCGTCGTGCGCATCCGGGTCGCCGGCCCGGCCGTCGAGCGCCGCGTGGTGCAGCACGATCAGACCGCCCGCCCGAAGCAGACGCACCGCCTCTCCCACGAGGTGCGGCTGCTCCCCGGGCGCCGCGTCGATGAACACCAGGTCATAGGAGGCGTCAGCCAATCGGGTGAGGACTTCCTGGGCGCGTCCAGTGATCAGCCGCGTCCGGCCCGGCCCGATGCCGGCTTCGGAGAAGGCTTGTTTGGCCAGCCGTTGATACTCAGGTTCGACGTCGATGGTGGTCAGTACCCCATCCTCGCGCATCCCGGACAGCAGCCACAGACCGCTCACGCCCGCCCCGGTACCGACCTCAACCACGGCTCTGCCGCCGGAGAGCCGGCTCAACAGCCCCAGCAGGGCGCCGGCTGCCGGGGTGATTGCCCCGGCGCCGGTGTCAACCGCTCGCTCCCGGGCGGCGGCGACGATCTCGTCCTCCGAGATGGAACCTTCAGCGTGGGCGAGGACGCGCTCGGCCCGGCTCGCTGTCGGTGGGTCGGTGGCGGACATTGCATGCAGCCTAGATCAACGCCGGGATCGACCGCCCAGGCGAACCGGCCGCCGCGCCCCGACACGCCGATGAGCCAATCTAATGAAATTGCTATGAAATTACCGATTTCTGACATCAACCCTGTTAGAGGGCGGTTATCCGCTGATTTCTCAGACAAAGCTTAATTTGCCCACAGAGCCCGCACACAGCTATGCGGAAAGCTAACGCCCATGAAAAGCCTCAGCGGCTTGGCCGGGAATACTCCCGAGATCGTCGAAGTTGTGCTTCGTGACGCCCACGTCGGCACCTGGCCGGCCGGGCATGATTTCCAGGAGGATCCGACGATCACCACCTTGGCGTCTCCGGTCACCATGACGCACCCGTCTGCGAGCGGGCTGGCGGACTGGGCGCAGGCGCCCGACGAACTCCAGGGCACCGCAGTGTTCGACGCCACCGGTGACCGGGGCTGCATGCCGTCGTGGGACGAGTTGGTACGGCAGCACGCCGACCGGGTCTACCGGCTGGCGTACCGGCTGTCGGGCAATCAACACGACGCCGAGGACCTGACCCAGGAGACCTTCATCCGGGTGTTCCGGTCGGTGCAGAACTATCAGCCCGGCACCTTCGAGGGCTGGCTGCACCGCATCACGACGAATCTGTTCCTGGACATGGTCCGTCGGCGCAGCCGCATCCGCATGGAGGCGCTGCCGGAGGACTACGACCGGGTGCCCGCCGGCGATCCCGACCCGGAGCAGATCTACCACGACTCGCGGCTGGGTCCCGATCTGCAGGCCGCGCTCGACTCGCTGCCGCCGGAATTCCGCGCCGCCGTCGTTCTGTGCGACATCGAAGGGTTGTCCTACGAAGAGATCGGCGCAACGCTGGGGGTCAAGCTGGGCACCGTGCGCAGCCGGATTCACCGCGGCCGCCAGGCACTGCGGGACTATCTGGCCGCCCATGGCCGTACCGGCTCCGAGACGGCCTGACGCGCCGCCTGCAAACCCGCTTGGTGCGATGCCATGGCGCCTTCTTCGCGCTACATTCGAGCTAGACGTGTCCGGCCGCCGTCCGGCCGACACCAATCACAGCCGGAGAGGAGCGCCCCGATGGTCGATCCGGGACACGTGTTCCGTCGTGCCCTGTCCTGGCTGCCGGCCAACTTCGTCTCGGTCGACGAGGCCGCCTTGGCGGCTCCCCGCCAGTTCAGCTCCACCGACCACCTCTCCGCGGAAGCGATAGCGGCCTACGTCGACGGCGAGCTGCCGATGAAGGCACACCTGCGCGCCAGCGGCCACCTGTCGGTGTGTGCCCAATGCCTTGCCGAGGTGGACGCCCAGGGACAGGCCCGGGCGGCACTGCGGGACTCCCGGCCGGTGACCATGCCGAGCACGCTGATGGGCCTGCTATCCCAGATCCCGCAGTCCACCCCCGGGGAACCGGTGCCGCCGGCCGCGGCCGCGGCCGCCGACGACAGCGGTGCAGACGGGGACGGCATCGGCCGCGGCTGGCGCAAACGCCGGTAGGGTGAAGACCACCACCGAGCAGCCAGGCGTACCCAACGCCCGCTGCCCAGCGTTCGGATAGAAGGTTGATGTGAGTTCCGACAAAAACTTCTCCGGCGGCGACTCCACCGGCGGCGCCCACCGGCTGGCACCCCGGCCCGTAACGCGGCCCCCGGTCGACCCGGCGGCCGTCCGGGTTTTCGGGCGCCCGACCGGGGTGGACGGCCCGTTTGTCGCCGAGGAACTCCGCTCGGCCCGGTTGCGGAGCCACGGGGAGTACGCGCCCAGCGTCAAAAAGTCCGATCCGGTCCTGCAGGAGGCGTTCAGCCGCCCCTACCCGGGTGGGGATTCCCTGCAGCGGCATCCGGCTGATGCCGGCGCGCTCGACGCCCGCCCCCGGGAGTCCGAACAGCCCGACGACCCGTGGCGCAACCCGGATGCCGGCGTCGCATTGGGCACCCCGGCACTGGAGCGGCCGGCACCCGTCGTTGTCGGGCCCCCGCCCGGAAAACTGGGTGTGCGGGACGTACTCTTCGGCGGCAGGGTGTCCTACGTCGCGCTGGCCGTCATCGGGATCACCGCTCTGCTGATCGGTATGGTCGGCGGCTGGGTCGGCCGCAAGACCGCCGAGGTCGTCGAGGCTTTCACCACCTCGAAGGTCACCTTGTCGACCTCCGACAGTGGTGAGGTGCCGCCCGGACGCTTCGCGCAGGTGGCTGCTTCGGTGGCCGATTCGGTGGTCACCATCGAAACCGAGAGCGACGAGACCGGATCGCAGGGCTCCGGCGTCGTCGTCGACGGCCGCGGCTACATCGTGACCAACAACCACGTGATCTCCGAGGCCGCCGCCACACCGGGCAAATTCAAGATGACCGTGGTGTTCAACGACGGCAAGGAGGTGCCGGCCAACCTGGTCGGCCGCGACCCCAAGACCGACCTGGCCGTGCTGAAGGTCGACAACGTCGACAACCTCAGGGTGGCCCGCCTGGGTGACTCGGAGAAACTGACCGTCGGCGAGGAGGTCGTCGCGGTGGGTGCGCCACTGGGCCTGCGCAGCACTGTCACCCACGGCATCATCAGCGCCCTGGACCGCCCTGTGCCGTTGTCCGGCGATGGCACCGACACCGACACCGTCATCGACGGCGTGCAGACCGACGCCTCGATCAACCACGGTAACTCCGGCGGGCCGCTGATCAATATGAACTCCGAGGTTATCGGCATCAATACCGCCGGAAAGTCGTTGTCCGACAGCGCAAGTGGCCTGGGATTCGCCATTCCGGTGAATGAGGTGAAGGCCACTGCCGAGGCTCTGATCAAGGACGGCAAGATCGCCCACCCGACGCTGGGGCTCACCGCCTCGTCGGTCAGCAACGACCTGGCCTCCGGAGCGCAGGTGCGCAATGTGACCGTTGGTGGCCCCGCAGACAAGGCGGGCATCAAGGAGAACGACGTGGTGGTCAAGGTCGGGGACCGGACCGTCGCCGACGCTGACGAGTTCGTCGTGGCGATCCGGCAACTGGCGATCGGGCAAGATGCTCCGATCGAGTTGATCCGGGAGGGCCGCAAGGTCACGGTGACGGTCAACCCCGCACCGGACAAGCCTTCGGCCAGCTAACCGCAATGTTCGCCAACATCGGGTGGGGCGAGATGTTCCTGCTCGTGGTGGTCGGACTGGTGGTGCTCGGACCGGAGCGGCTACCGGAGGCCATCCGCTGGAGCGCGGCGACGATTCGCAAGGTTCGCGAGTACCTCAGTGGTGCAACCCGGGAACTGCGCGAGGAGTTCGGCTCGGAGTTCGACGAACTGCGCCAGCCGATCGACGAACTGCAGAAGCTGCGCGGCATGACTCCGAGGGCGGCGATCACCAAACACCTGCTCGACGGGGACGATTCATTCCTGACCGGGGAGTTCGACGCGCCGACCCAGAAGCCGCAGAGCGACCCGGCTCCACGGCGGGTCAGCGGCGGCCCCGCCCCGTACGACCCCGACG
>VERS01000209.1 GCA_018882545.1 Mycobacterium sp. | reverse complement strand
GACCTACACCCACCGCGACGGCCGATCGATCACCGGAACGGTCTGGGTGCTGCCCGATCCGGCCGCCGCGACAGCGGCGGTCACCGCGGCCCAAAGCGCCGCCGGGATCGCCAATCCGAAGTCCGAACCGGTAGCGGTCGGAACCGGTGGGACCTTCATCTCCGGCACCTCGGCAGACGGCTCGCAGGCGCTGGGTCTGCTGACCTTCACCCAGGGTAATGCCGCCTCGGCCATCGAGTTCGCTGGTCCAGCCAACGATCCGCCTGACGCCACCCTGGCCACCGATCTGGCCCTGGCGCAGGATGCGCTGATCAAGAATCAGATGGGTGGCTAACGCACTAGTCACAGGTGCGTCGTCGGGAATCGGTGCCGCAATCGCGCGGGACCTTCATCGGCGCGGCCACCACATCGTGTTGACCGCTCGACGCCAGGATCTCCTCGTTGAGCTGGCCGATCAGTTGGGTGAGCGTACTTTCGTTGTGCCAGCAGACCTTTCGCACAGCACGGATCGCGCCGCACTGCCTGCCCAGTTAGAGGCGCTAGGCCTGCAGGTCGACATCCTGGTCAATAACGCAGGCCTGGCCACGATGGGTGCGCAGCACAGCGCCGATCCGCATGCCGAGCTGAATGTGATCGAGGTGGACGTCGCCGCCGTGGTCGACCTGTGCGTCCGCTTCACCCCGGGTATGGTCGCCCGCGGCCGTGGAGCCGTGCTCAACGTTGCCTCGGTGGGCGCCTTCGGTCCGCTGCCGGGCCAGGCGGTCTACGGCGCGTCGAAGGCGTTCGTACTGTCCTACACCCACGCCCTGCGCGCCGAACTGCGCGGCACCGGAGTTACGGCAACGGCCCTCTGCCCCGGGCCGGTGCGCACCGGATTCGGTGCGCGGGCGGGGTTCTCCGACGCCGAGGCCCAAGCGCTGCTGCCCGCCCCGCTGTGGGTGTCGGCGGACGATGTCGCCCGGGCCGGAATCGACGCCCTTCTCGCCGAAGCTGCCGTGGTCGTGCCGGGCCGGCTCAACCGCGCCGCAGCTGCGCTGTACCACCTGGCGCCGCGTCGCCTGCTGACTCCTCTGCTGGCCCGGGCCCATCCGGGACTCAAGGGTTGAGGAAGTTCACGATCCGGCGGGCCACCTCGGCCGGCTGCTCGAGTTGCAGGAAATGTCCGGCCTGGCCGATGACGGCGGCATCGCTGCCCGCCGGCAACGCATTCCGGACATGACGAGCGAAATCCGCCGTCATGCAACCGTCGTCGGCGCCGTGTAGATACAGCGTCGGCAACCGCGGGGGTTCGGTCCACCAGCGGTGCGGTTCGGCATAGCGCTGCGGCGGGCGGGCGTTACGGATGGTCGCCCGGTAGGGACCCAGCGCCGCACGCCAACGATCGGGAGCGCCGATCGCGGCGTCCACATGCCGCAGATCCTCAGCGGCTCCGTAGCCGGGCGACCAGCGGCGCCACAGCAGCGGGACAATCCACCTGCCTGAGCGCTCCGGCGCGAACGGGAGCTGGAAATAGCTGATGTACCAGCTGCGCAGCAGCTGGGCCGGCAGAAGTCGGAGCAGACCCGCGGTGGGGGTGCGCAGCGTCGCCGCCGGCGGTACCGACATCACCACCGCCCTGCGGAAGGGGCTGGCGGGCATCGCCGCCAGGCCGGTAGCCGTGATCGCTCCCCAGTCATGACCGATCACCACATCGGCGTCAGTCGGGTTGCTCGCCGCCCGCACCCGCAGCGCGTCGTCGATCAGCGCCCCCAGGTCATAGGAGCCGTCCGAGGGCACCGACGACGGCACATAGCCCCGCATGAACGGCGCGATCACCCGGTAGCCGGCGTCCGCCAGATGTGGTGCCAACTTGCGAAACCCGTACGCCGTGTCGGGGAATCCGTGCAGGCAAAGCGCGATCGGGCCATCCTGCGGTCCCCACGTCAAGGCCCGCAGGTGAACCGTCGGAGCGCTGACATCGATCCATCGCGGCTCTGGCATTCCCACGACCTCCTTTCGGGCTAAATCTTTCGGGCTAAATCGGATCGAAGGCGGAAATCAGCCACCGGCCGTCGACTTTGTCCATGGTGACCCGAACGCTGGAGCTGGTCTGGATGGGGCTCTCCGTTCCGACCGCAATGCGCTGATCGACGTAGGCCAACAGGACCGCGCGCCCCCGGTTGGCCGAGACCACCCCGGCGGCCGGAACCTTCGCCGTCGCCGAGGTGCTCTTCTGCTTGACTTCCGGCAGCACCACGGTGGCGATCAGCTGGGTGTAGTCGGCGAGAAACTTCCCCGTCAGCCGGTCCTGCGCAGCGGCGGGAAGAACCGTCTCTGCGGTCTGGGACTGGTAGCTGAGGATCACCGGTATCGACTCTCGGGCGGCCTGCAGGGCCTGCGCACCGGCCTGTTCGGCGCCGCGCCGCCCGGCGATGTCCCACAGCAGCCATCCCGTCACGATCCCGGCAAGCAGTGCCACCAGAGCTGCGGGGGGGATGCGACGGCCGGCCATCACGCGACGAACTCCACGGCGGCGACTTTGAATCCGTCATCGGTGCGGGTGACCGTCACCCTGGTGCGCCAGGCTTTAGGTTGCTGTTCGGGCACCCCGCGGTTGGAAGTCATCACGGTCAGGGCCACCAGAATTCGGCCCTCGTCACCGTCGACGGACTCGATGGCGGCCTCCTCGATGCTGCCCACCGACGTCGACTCCGCGTTACGCGCGGCGTCTTTGAAGCCCTCGGCGCGCCGTTGGAAATCGTCGCGAAATCCTCCGGTCGAAGCATCCAGGATGCGCTGAACGTCGCGGTCCGCCTGCCGGTGGTCGATGGTGGTCAGGGCGATCAGGCCCTGACGGCCGGCCAGCAGCATCTGTTCGCGGACCGCCTCGGCGCGGCGCACCTGGGTGTCACGCCAACCGGTGACCGCCAGCGCAATCACCAGTACCCCGGCCAATACCCGCCACCGCCACCCCGCGGCGCGCGGGGCGGATCGGGCCGAGACGGCGTCGGCCACAGCGGCCGCGCCGTCGCCGGTCCCGGGGCTATCCCGCACAGGCCCTCAGGCTCCCGAGTGGCACCGGTAACGTCCGGTGCGCAGTACCGGAAGGGAGTTCGCCGTGAACGTACGCATGCAGACCGTGCGGTTCCGGGGCGATGGGCCGCTGACCCTGGTGGGCGATGAGTGGAACCGCGGTGCCGACGACGCGGTCGGCCGCCCGACGATCCTGCTGTTGCACGGCGGCGGCCAGAACCGATTCTCCTGGAAGAACACCGGCCAGATACTGGCCGAACGTGGCTTCCACGTCATTGCCCTGGACGCCCGCGGCCATGGTGACAGCGACCGTGCGCCCTGCGGCCGATACTCCGTTCACGCCCTGGCCGCTGATATCGCGGCGGTCCTCGAGCAGGTCGGGCACCCGGTGGTGATCATCGGCGCCAGCATGGGCGGGCTGACCGGAATCCTCGCCGCATCGAGCGCTGGACCGCAGCGGGTCACCGGGCTCGTCCTGGTCGATGTGGTGCCACGCATCGAGCCTGCGGGCACCGAACGCATCCGGGACTTCATGACCGGGCATATGGATGGTTTCGAGACCTTGGAAGAGGCCGCTGATGCCATCGCCGCCTACCTGCCGCACCGTCGTCGGCCGCGCAGTCTCGACGGGCTGACCAAGAACCTCCGGCACCGCGACGGGCGCTGGCACTGGCATTGGGATCCGGCGTTCGTAACCGCGGCAGGTGATCATCCGTTTGCCGACCTGAACGAACTCGAGCAGGCCGCCGAGGATCTTGAAGTTCCGATCCTGCTGATCCGCGGGAAGCTCTCCGACGTGGTCAGCCCGGAGGGTGTCGAGGACTTCTTGGCCAGAGTGCCCCAGGCGCAGTTCATCGAACTGTCCCAGGCCGGCCATACCGCCGCCGGGGATGACAACGATGCGTTCAGTGCGGCGGTGGTGCAGTTCGTCGCCGGCGCCGGTTAGTGATTCCCGCCCCAGCGTTCGTTGTAGGCGTCGATCTCGTGCGGTTCGTCCATATCGGCCTGGATGGTCGCCCGGTCGCGCCGGATCGTCAGCCGAAGGGCCGCCCAGATCAGACCGATGAGAACTACAGCGGAGAAGATGATGATGAGAGGGAGTGTGTCCACTGGCGTTGACCTCGCATTCGTCGGGGCGGCACCCGTCGGGGTGTGTGCCGCAGACTTTGCCGCCATTATTGTGCTGGCGCAAGTCGGGTCTTGAGGCGCCTTTGGCGATTACGGGTTGATGACACAGGCCGGGGTAGCAACGGACCCCGCCGGCTACCGGAAATCCCCCGCCAAGCGGGTGACCCCGTCGATCACCTGAGCGGCCAACGGACCCCACACTTTCAGTTCCAGTTCGTCGCCGCGCCGGCAACCAAGGGTCATCACCGCGGCGAGACTGTCCGCCGGCACCCAGGCGGAGTCGCTGGTGCGGTTGCGCAGTTCAGCGGTCACGCCGTGCCGCGCGACCTCGGCGACAAGACGGGCGGCTGGACGGGCATGCAGCCCGTCGGCAGCTGCCACGACGAAGCTGCCAAGCCGAAAGCTGCCGACAGGTGGACTGCCGACGGCAAGCTCCGCACCCGCGGATCTTCGGTCCGTGTCGGCCCGGGTGGATGATTCAAGCTGGTTGATCTTCGGGGCGAGCGCCCCAGCGGCCTCGGCGGCGACGCGCGCGGTATCGGCTCCGCCGGCGGCGGTGACGGCGGCGGCGACCAGACCTTCGACCAGCGGCCCGCCGGACAGCACCACGCGGTCGCGGGCGTCCTCGTCGAGCATTTCCAACGCCAGTTCAGCAGATAGGACCGCGCTGCCGAGATCCATCAGCACCACCACGCCCTGCCCACGCTCGGCCTCGGCAATAGCCTCTACGATCGCCGCGGCGTCGGTGCCCAAGGTGGTCTGGTCGAGTCCTGCGGCGACGCTGATCGGCACGTCCTGACCGCCGACCATCTCCCGAGCCAGCGCGACCGCGGCCATCCCCAGGGCACGGCTGTGCGAGACGACCACCAGTCCGACGGTCATGGCGACGTCGCACCGGCGGCGGCCGCGATCAGCATCGCGGCCGATGCCGCGCCCGGGTCGACGTGGCCGGCGCTGCGCTCACCG
>VERS01000208.1 GCA_018882545.1 Mycobacterium sp. | reverse complement strand
GGCTATCAGGAGACCCTCACCGACCCCAGCTACCACCGGCAGATCGTGGTCGCGACCGCGCCTCAGATCGGCAACACCGGCTGGAACGAGCAGGACAGCGAAAGCCGAGGGATGCGGATCTGGGTGGCCGGCTACGTGGTTCGCGACCCCTCCCCGCGGGCATCGAACTGGCGGGCCACCGGGACCCTCGAGGAGGAACTGGTCCGCCAGGGTGTGGTCGGTGTCGCCGGGGTGGATACCCGGGCGATCGTGCGTCACCTGCGCACCCGGGGCTCGATGCGCGCCGGGGTGTTTTCCGGTCCGGCGTTGGCAGAGCACGCCGAGCTGCTCGACCGGGTCCGCCACCAGCCGTCGATGCTGGGGGCGGACCTGTGCGGCGAGGTCAGCACGGGCGACAGCTACGTCGTCGAACCCGAAGGGCCGCAACGGTTCACCGTGGCTGCGCTGGACCTGGGCATCAAGACCAACACTCCCCGCAACTTCGCCCGGCGCGGGATCCGCACCCACGTTCTGCCCTCGACGGCCACCTTCGCGCAGATCGCCGACCTCGCACCGGACGGGGTGTTCTTGTCCAACGGCCCCGGTGACCCCGCCACGGCCGACCGGGTCGTCGCGGTCACCCGCGAGGTGCTCGCGGCCGGAATCCCGCTGTTCGGAATCTGTTTCGGCAACCAGATCCTGGGCCGGGCGCTGGGTCGGTCGACCTACAAGATGGTGTTCGGCCACCGCGGCATCAACGTGCCGGTGATCGACCACGGCACCGGCCGGGTTGCGATCACCGCCCAGAACCACGGCTTCGCCCTGGAAGGTGAGGCGGGGGAGCGCTTCGACACCGACTTCGGGCCCGCGGTGGTCAGCCATACCTGCGCCAACGACGGGGTGGTGGAGGGAGTCCGGCTGCTCAGTGGCCGGGCCTTCTCGGTGCAGTACCACCCGGAGGCGGCCGCCGGCCCGCACGACGCCAACGACCTGTTTGACCAGTTCGTCGATCTGATGGGGCGCTCCCGGTGAGTCGGACCCCGGCGAACGTGCGCGCCACCACGCCGACGCGCGCCACCACGTGTACATCCGCGCACCCTCGCGCGGAGATGGGAGTCCGCTAAGTGCCACGCCGCACCGACCTCAACCATGTACTGGTGATCGGCTCCGGGCCGATCGTCATCGGCCAGGCCTGCGAGTTCGACTACTCCGGCTCCCAGGCCTGCCGGGTGCTGCGCGCCGAGGGCCTGACGGTCAGCCTGATCAACTCCAACCCGGCGACGATCATGACCGATCCGGAGTACGCCGACCACACCTACGTCGAGCCGATCACCCCCGACTTCGTCGAAAAGGTCTTCGCCCAGCAGGCCGACCGCGGCCATCCCATCGACGCGCTGCTGGCCACCCTCGGTGGGCAGACCGCGCTGAACACCGCGGTGGCGCTGTCCGAGAACGGCGCGCTCGAGCGCTACGGGGTGGAACTCATCGGCGCGGACTTCGAGGCCATCCAGCGCGGCGAGGACCGGCAGAAGTTCAAGGACATCGTTGCCAAGGTGGGCGGCGAATCGGCCCGCTCGAGGGTTTGCTTCACCATGGCCGAGGTCCGGGACACCGTCGCCGATCTCGGTCTGCCGGTGGTCGTCCGGCCGTCGTTCACCATGGGCGGCCTGGGTTCCGGGATGGCCAAGAGCCTCGAGGACCTCGAGCGGATGGCCGGTGACGGTCTGGCCGCCTCGCCCAGTGCGAACGTTCTCATCGAGGAGTCGATCTACGGCTGGAAGGAATACGAACTGGAGTTGATGCGGGACGGCAACGACAACGTCGTCGTGGTCTGCTCCATCGAGAACGTCGACCCGATGGGAGTGCACACCGGCGACTCGGTCACCGTCGCCCCGGCGCTGACGTTGACCGACCGGGAGTACCAGGTCATGCGGGATCTGGGTATTGCGATCCTGCGGGAGGTCGGTGTGGACACCGGCGGCTGCAACATCCAGTTCGCGGTCAACCCGAAGGACGGCCGGCTCATCGTCATCGAGATGAATCCGCGGGTCTCACGCTCCAGCGCGCTGGCCTCCAAGGCCACCGGATTCCCGATCGCCAAGATCGCGGCGAAGCTGGCCATCGGCTACACCCTCGACGAGATCCTCAACGACATCACCAAGGAGACCCCGGCCTGCTTCGAACCCACCCTGGACTACGTCGTGGTCAAGGCGCCGCGGTTCGCGTTCGAGAAGTTCCCCGGCGCCGATCCGACGCTGACCACCACGATGAAGTCGGTCGGCGAGGCAATGTCATTGGGGCGCAACTTCACCGAGGCGCTGGGCAAGGTGATGCGCTCACTGGAGACCACCCGCAGCGGGTTCTGGACCGGACCTGATGACGACGGATGGGTCGACGAGGTGCTCACCCGGCTGCGCACCCCCACCGAGGGCCGGCTCTATGACATCGAATTGGCGCTACGGCTGGGCGCGGGCGTCGAACAGGTTGCCGAGGCCTCCGGGGTGGACCCGTGGTTCGTCGAGCAGATCAACGGTCTGGTCGGGCTGCGCGCCGAACTGCTGGCGGCGCCGGTGCTGGACGCCGGGCTGCTCCGGCGGGCCAAGTACCACGGCCTGTCCGACCGGCAGATCGCGGCCCTGCGCCCCGAACTGGCCGGCGAGGCCGGGGTGCGCTCGCTGCGGCACCGGCTGGGGATTCACCCGGTGTTCAAGACGGTCGATACCTGCGCCGCGGAGTTCGAGGCCAAGACGCCCTACCACTACTCGAGCTACGAACTCGACCCGGCCGCCGAGACCGAGGTGGCCCCGCAGATCGAAAGGCCCAAGGTGCTGATCCTGGGCTCGGGGCCGAACCGGATCGGGCAGGGCATCGAATTCGACTACAGCTGCGTGCATGCGGCCACCACCCTGAGCCAGGCCGGGTTCGAGACGGTGATGATCAACTGCAACCCCGAGACGGTCTCCACCGACTACGACACCGCCGACCGTCTCTATTTCGAACCGCTGACCCTGGAGGACGTCCTGGAGGTCTACCACGCCGAATCGGCCTCCGGGCAGGGCGGCCCCGGCGTGATCGGCGTCATCGTGCAGCTGGGCGGGCAGACCCCGCTCGGACTTGCCCACCGGCTGGAGAAAGCCGGTGTGCCGATCGTGGGCACCCGCCCGGAGGCCATCGATCTGGCCGAGGACCGAGGCCGGTTCGGTCAGGTGTTGATCAACGCCGGACTGCCCGCGCCGAAGTTCGGTACCGCGACCAGCTTCGAGGAGGCCCGCGAAATCGCCTCGGCCATCGGCTATCCGGTGCTGGTGCGACCCTCCTATGTGCTCGGTGGGCGGGGTATGGAGATCGTCTACGACGAGAAGACACTGCACGGCTACATCACCCGGGCCACCCAACTCTCGCCCGAGCATCCGGTCCTGGTGGACCGATTCCTCGAGGACGCGATCGAAATCGACGTCGACGCACTCTGCGACGGGACCGAGATTTACATCGGTGGGGTGATGGAGCACATCGAGGAAGCCGGAATCCACTCCGGGGACTCGGCGTGCGCCCTGCCGCCGGTGACCCTGGGCCGCACCGACATCGAGGCGGTCCGGCACGCCACCGAGGCCATCGCCCGCGGGGTCGGCGTGGTGGGACTGCTCAATGTCCAGTATGCCCTCAAGGACGACGTGCTCTACGTGCTGGAGGCCAATCCGCGGGCCAGCCGCACCGTTCCCTTCGTCTCCAAGGCCACCGCCGTCCCGCTGGCTAAAGCATGTGCACGAATCATGTTGGGGGCCAGCATTTCCCAGCTTCGTCAGGAGGGCCTGCTGATCGCCGACGGTGATGGCTCAACCCCGGACCCGCGGGCGCCCATCGCGGTCAAGGAAGCGGTCCTGCCGTTCCGGCGGTTCCGGCGGACGGACGGCTCGGGGGTGGACTCCCTGCTCGGGCCGGAGATGAAGTCCACCGGCGAGGTGATGGGCATCGACCAGGACTTCGGCAGCGCCTTCGCCAAGAGCCAGACCGCCGCCTACGGTTCGCTGCCCACCTCCGGCACCGTGTTCGTCTCCGTGGCCAACCGCGACAAACGGTCGCTGGTCTTCCCCGTCAAGCGCCTCGCCGACCTCGGCTTCCGGGTGCTGGCCACCGAGGGCACCGCGGAGATGTTGCGCCGCAACGGTATTCCCTGCCAGATCGTACGCAAGCACTTCGAGGAGCCCGGTCAGGGCCGACCGGAGATGACGGCGATCGACGCCATCAACGCCGGCGAGGTGGGGATGGTGATCAACACCCCGTACGGCAACTCCGGCCCGCGTATCGACGGCTACGAGATCCGCTCGGCCGCCGTGGCCATGAACATTCCGTGCATCACCACCGTCCAGGGCGCCTCCGCGGCGGTGCAGGGGATCGAGGCGGCGATTCGCGGCGATATCGCGGTGCGTTCGCTGCAGGAACTGCACGCCGTGCTCGGCGGCCCATGAGCTCGGGATTCGGCGCCCGCCTCACGACGGCGATCGCGGCTCGTGGACCGCTGTGCGTGGGAATCGACCCGCACCCGGGGCTGCTGACCGACTGGGGCCTGCCTGGCACCGTCGAGGGTCTGGACCGGTTCTGCGACATCTGCGTAGCGGCCTACGCCGGCTTCGCGGTGGTCAAACCGCAGGTGGCGTTCTTCGAGGTCTACGGCTCGGCCGGCTTCGCGGTCCTGGAACGGACCATCGCGGCGCTACAGGCGGCGGGCGTGCTGGTGCTGGCCGATGCCAAACGCGGGGACATCGGCTCCACGATGGCCGCCTACGCGCAAGCGTGGGCCGGTGCCGGACCGCTGGCCGCCGACGCCGTGACCGCCTCGCCCTACCTGGGCTTCGGCTCCCTGACACCGTTGCTGGAGGTCGCCGCGGCGCATGACCGCGGGGTATTCGTGCTGGCCGCGACCTCCAACCCGGAAGGCGCCGGAGTGCAACGCGCGGTGGCCGGTGGCGGGCTGACGGTGGCGCAGTCGATCGTCGACCAGGCCGCCGCGGTCAACCGCGGAGCGCACCCGGGTTCGGTCGGGGTGGTAGTCGGGGCGACCCTGGACCCCGCCGACGTGCCCGATCTCAGCGCCCTCGGCGGTCCGGTGCTGGTGCCCGGAGTCGGGGTCCAGGGCGGCCGCCCGGAGACCCTCGCC
>VERS01000207.1 GCA_018882545.1 Mycobacterium sp. | reverse complement strand
GCGTGGGTCGCAGTCAAGCCGGCACCGCAGTCCTCGACCCGCACCGTGCTCGCCTCCGAACTGACTCCGTCCGACGCCGGCCCACTGGTCCGGGGGGCCCAACTGGTGACGGTCAAGCCCGCCGCCAACGTCGCCGTACACAACGAGGAATTGGCCCGCGGGGTCGCCTACGCCAACGAACGGGCACAGCGCGAGGCGCTGCTGCAGCGGCCGCCGTACGCCGTTCCGACCCGTGGGATCTTCACCTCCGGCTTCGGCTACCGGTGGGGCGCCCTGCATGACGGGATCGACGTGGCCGGCCCGGTCGGTACCCCGATCTACGCCGCCGCCGACGGCGTCGTCAAGGAAGCCGGTTACACCAACTCCGGCTATGGCGCCTGGGTGCTGATCACGCATTCCGACGGAACCGTGACCCGGTACGGACACATCAACAGCTGGACCGTTCAGACCGGCCAACGGGTGTTCGCCGGCGACCAGATCGGCACCATCGGCAACCGCGGTAATTCCACCGGCCCACACTTGCACTTCTCGGTCCTGCTCGGCGGCACCAACGCCACCGACCCGGTGCCGTGGCTGGCCGCACGGGGCATCTCACTGGGCGGCTACGCCGGCTGACTTGTCGTCTCCGCCCGACGACCTCCACAGTCCCCGCATCCGCCGGCACCCCACCGGCCCACTTCCCGTGTCCGCTGATCCTGGGACGCACCTGATCCGCCGCAGCCCCCAGAATCCGCCCACCCCGCCGACCGCAGACCCGCCAGGCGCCCCGACCTCTGGCCGCACCGCGATCGGCGCCGCAGTTGCGGCGATGCTCAGCGGATGGCCGACCGCCGTCCTGGCCACCGATCTGGTCGGCGGGTGGTGGGAGACCGACCGGCTGTTCAGCCTGGCGGTGGGCTTCCTGACACTGGTTGTCGGGGCCGCCACGGTCTGCGGGGTGATCCTGCTGCTGCTCCGGCGGGTCGCGGGCGGCTATCTGATCGCCTTCGGCGCGGGGATTGCACTGCTGACATTCGGCAGTGTGTTCGTGGCCGGGGCGCGGGTCGCCTGGCCGGTGTACCTGATTCCGGTGCTACCGCTGGCCAGTCTGGCGCTGTCACTGCATCCGGCGACCGGGCGGTGGTGCCGCGGCGTCTGAGTCGACGAGCTGCACCGTGATCAGCAGCCGAAAGCTAGGGTCTCTGCTCGTGCACTCAGGTGTTCCGCTGACCCTGGCCGCCCTGTCGACGTTGGTCGGCGGGCTGGTGATTGCCTATGGCATCGGCAAGCTGCGGCGTTGGCTGCGAGTGTTCGAGTCCACCTCCCCGCCGGTGTTCCGGATGTCCTGCGCCGACCCGTTTCGGGAGTTCGGAATACCGGCCGATGGGGTTTATGACATCTGGATTGAGGGCCCCCGGTTCAGGGTGAACCCGCTGATCGACATGCAGCCCGAGGTCCGCGGACCAGAAGGGCCGCTGCGCCTGCGTCCTTCGATTTTCCGGACCAACATGACCCGCAGTTCGACCAACACGATGAGGATCGCTGGGTTCAGCGCGCGGGAAGGGGGCCACGTCCTTGGTTTGAGGCCTGCCGTCACGCCACCAGGCAGGCTCGACCTCCGATTCGGGCGGGCCCTGGCAAAACGCCTCCCCTGGCCCCGGGCAACGCGGGAAGAGTGCTTTCTGCAGATTCGCACCCGGGATCCGATGGCGACGGACTGGTTGTTCCAAGGCGTGTTGCCGATCGTCGTGGGGGCCAACTTGATGATCGGCGGCATCATCGCCGGTGTGTTGGGTCTCGCCGGGGTGGCGGCGCGGTGAGCTCTCAGTGTCCCGTCTGCGCGGCGTTTCAGCACCCAGTGCCGATCACCTCACCGCAGGATCTGTGCCGGGCGGTGTCAGAGATCCAGGCCCAACTCACCGCCGGCCGACTGCGGCCGGTGCCGTCCCATCGGGAGTCCGGTGGCGGGGATCTGCCGGACGAGGTCGCCTTTGACGATCTGAAGCCCGACAACGGCTGGCCGGATTTTCTCCAGCACCGGTTCGCGTGTCGCGGGTGCGGCGCGGAGTTTGAATTGACGTGCGAGACCTTCCACGGGCGCGGCGGGAACTGGCAGCGGGTCTCGCCGGGACGTTGAGGTCTGGGGCGCGCCGGGGTCAGATTTTCTGCACGGGAGCGTGATTGTGCATCAGCTTGACCCGGCCGGCGCTGCCGAAGTCGATCAATGACATCGCTGATTCGCCCATTCCGGAGACCTCCTCGACCCGGCCCAGACCGTATTTGTCGTGGTTCACCCGGTCCCCGGGTTGCAGCACGATCAACGACCGGCCGCCGTGGCCGGAGCGTACCGGCGATGGACGCGGACTGTGTTGGGGCGGGCCGAAGCGGCCGGAGATCGGCGCGCTGAGCCCCGGAGCGGTATCGGTGCGCCGCCAGTGGATCAACTCCCCGGGGATCTCGGCCAGGAAGCGCGACTCGGGGTTGAGCATCGGCTGTCCCCACGACGAGCGCACCTTGGCCCGGCTGAGGTAAAGCCGCTGACGGGCGCGGGTGATGCCGACGTAGGCCAGCCGGCGCTCTTCGCTGAGCTCGGTCGGGTCCCCCAGCGCCCGCATATGCGGGAACATGCCGTCCTCCCAGCCGGTGACGAACACCACCGGGAATTCCAGGCCCTTGGCGGTATGCAACGTCATGAGGGTGACCACCCCGGCGTCGTTCTCGGGGATGTCATCGGAGTCGGCGACCAGCGACACCCGCTCAAGGAACTCGGCCAGCACACCGGCCTGAGGTACATCCTCGTCGGCTGGGTCCTCGGCGATTCCCTCCTGGTCGGCCAACGCAGCGGCGTTGGCCCGGTCGATACTGAATTCGTGTGCGACGCTGACCAATTCGTTCAGATTGTCCAGCCGGGCGAGATCCTGCGGGTCGTTGGAGGATTCCAGTTCCCGGCGGTAGCCGGTGCGGTCGAGCACCGCCTCAACGAGGTCACCCAACTCATGGTCCATCAGGCCCCGGAGCTCGTCGAGCAGCGCGACGAAACCGGCGATCGCCTTCTCCGAACGGGTGTTCAGCATCGGCACGCGACCTTCGGTGGCGGCGACCAGAGCGTCGGCGAAGCTGCAGCCGGTGTTCTCGGCGTAGACGGCCAGGCAGGCCTCGGCGCGATCGCCGATGCCGCGGCGCGGGGTGTTGAGGATGCGCCGCAAGCTGACCGCGTCCCCGGGATTGTCCAGCACTCGCAGGTAGGCGACGATGTCGCGGATCTCCCGGCGTTCGTAGAACCGGACCCCGCCTACCACCTTGTAAGGGATGCCGGCGCGGATGAACACCTCCTCCACGGCGCGCGAGGAGTTATTGGTGCGATAGAAGACTGCGACATCGTTGTAGGTGTAGTCGGCACCCTCGACGAGGGAGTCGATCTCCCCGGCGACGAACCGGGCCTCATCGTGTTCGTTGTCGGCAACGTAGCCGACGATCGGTTCCCCGTCGCCGGCGTCTGTCCACAGCCGCTTCTCCCGCCGCCCGGCGTTGCGGGCGATTACCGCATTAGCCGCGGACAAGATGGTCTGGGTGGAGCGATAGTTCTGCTCGAGCAGAATCGTGGTGGCGTTGGGGAAGTCACGCTCGAAGTCCTCGATGTTGCGGATGGTCGCCCCGCGGAAGGCGTAGATCGACTGATCGGCGTCACCGACGACGCACAATTCGGCCGGCGGAACGGTGTCGGTCCCGGGTGCGCAGACTCCGACGAATTCACGCACCAGGACGTACTGGGCGTGATTGGTGTCCTGGTATTCGTCCACCAGCACATGACGGAATCGTCGCCGGTAGTACTGGGCGATCTGCGGGTGACGCTGCAACAGCGCGACCGTCTCACCTATCAGATCGTCGAAGTCCAGGGCGTTGGCGGCCCGAAGGCGCCGCTGGTATTCGGCGTAGACCTCGGCCACAATGCGGTCAAGGTCATCGGCGTCGGGTCCCAGTGCGCCGGCGGCCTGAAGCGGGTCGATCAGTTCGTTCTTCAAGTTGGAGATCGAGGTGGCCAGCAGACGCGGTGAATATCGCTTGACGTCCAGACCCATATCGCGGCCGATCATCAGCAGCAGCCGGCGGGAGTCGTCGGCGTCATAGATGGAGAAGTTGGAGTTCAGGCCGGACAGCAGCGAGGCCTGGTTGCGCAGGACCCGCACGCAGGTGGAATGAAACGTCGATACCCACATGTTGACGGCGCGCCGGCCGACCAGCCCGGCGACCCGTTCGCGCATCTCGGCAGCGGCCTTGTTGGTGAATGTGATGGCCAGGATCTGGCCCGGACCGACCTCGCGGGCAGCCAGCAGGTGGGCGATCCGGCGGGTGAGCACGGCCGTCTTCCCCGACCCGGCGCCGGCAACGATCAACAGTGGGGAACCCTGGTGTTGCACCGCCAGTCGTTGCTGCTCATTGAGTCCGTCGAGCAGTTCGTCAGGGCCCGCGGGGGACCCGAAACCGGTGCCGCGATCGGTGGCCTGCACAGTCATATCCTGTCCAACCTACCGCCGCCCGGCGACAGGCCTTTGCGAAGGCGCGCCATGGGATGGCACACTCTGCCTGTGCAGTTCCAGCAGCGATTTTTTTACGGGTACCGGTCCGCGGTGCCCGTGGAGGCTTAGCTGCTCAACGTTTCGCCCCGCGGTCCGCACCGGATCCGGGGCGCTTGTGTGTGAGGCCCGGACCGGATGACACCAGAAACCCCACACCAGGAGAACGACGATATGACCACCGAAGAGCTCACCGAGTCCGGTATCGACGACCTGCGCGCGGAGATCGACCGCCTCGACGCGGAGATCCTGGCAGCGGTCCGGCGCCGCACCGAGGTCTCCCAGAAGATCGGCAAGGTCCGGATGGCCTCCGGCGGCACTCGACTGGTGCACAGCCGGGAGATGAAGGTCATCGAGCGCTACAGCGAGTTGGGTCAGGACGGCAAAGATCTCGCGATGCTCCTGCTGCGCATGGGTCGCGGCCGGCTCGGGCACTGAGGCCGGCCATCGGACACAGCCGGCTCGGGCACTGAGGCCGGCCATCGGACACAGCCGGCTCGGGCACTGAGGCCGGCCATCGGACACAGCCGGCTCGGGCACTGAGGCCGGCCATCGGACACAGCCGGCTCGGGCACTGAGGCCG
>VERS01000206.1 GCA_018882545.1 Mycobacterium sp. | reverse complement strand
GTCTGCATGGCCTCGGCCTCGGCCGCGGTCTGCTGCGGGGTACCCAGCGGGCTGACGTACTGGCCCACCGGTTGGATCGTCGAGGAGGTGGTGGCCGCCGGCGCCAGGACCGCGGCTGCGGTGCCCCGGTTCGGGCCGAGTCGCGTCGACGGGGGCAGCCCGGCGCGGGGAAGGGCCACCGCCTGTGGTGCAGCTGCCGCAGCAGCGGGTGCCGCCGGGGCGGCTGGGAAAACCGCGGGCGCCTCGGGTGGACTGGCGACCTTTCCGGGTGCGCGCGCGGCGGCCGGCGAGAGGGTTGCGCGTGGGGGTCTGGGAGCCACGCCCGATTCGGGGCGGGCGGCTGCAACCCGCCGGGCCGGGCCGGCGGATCGCTGGGTGGTCCCCGACGCGGCGGATCGCGGGGCGGTCCCCGACGCGGCGGCCACATCCGCTCCCGGTGAGGAGGACTGGGAGTCCGGGGCCGCACCGGCGATGCCGGCACCCGCGAGCGCCGCCCACGCGAGTCCGGCGGAGACAGCCGCAGCCTTCTGACCCAGTGTGAGATCGAAGTGCCTGTTCTGCATCGCCTGACCCCATTTCGCCCATCGAGTTGGCCTGGCTAGGACACTAATCGACAGCCACGTCAGCCCCCGACAAAACGAGCATAGGCTCCCCGAAGAAGGCCCGGGCCGTCACCACTGATGGTGGTGTTCCGCTGATCGCAGATTGTCCTCAGTTGTACTGCGCCAGAACGTCTTCGAGAACGAGGAAGTCGCACGGCCTGGTTTTGATGATGGGCCGTGACCGCGGACTGCGCGCGCGCCCGGTTGGACGGCCGGCATGACGGCGGAGGAACAGCGCACCACACTAGACTCGGAAGCCACCATGGTCAGCAATCAGCCGCGCCGGCGATTTGTCCGAAGCGCGATCGCCGCGACCGTTCTGGCGACCGGCGCCGCGCTCATGCCCGCGCAGGCCGCGGCCGCCGAATTGAGTGACTATCTCTGGCAGAGCCGCCCACTGCTGCTGTTCGCACCCACCGACAGCGACCCACGGCTGGTCGAGACACTGCGCCTACTAGCGGCCAGTCAATGTGACATCGCAGACCGCGACATGGTGCTGGGCCGGATCGTCACCGAGGGCACCAGCACCCTCGACGGCCAGTTCGTCGACACCGACCAGGCGCAACGGCTGCGCTCAGAGTTCGGGATCGGCGCGAACAGCTTCAGCGTGGTGCTGATCGGCAAAGACGGCGGCGAGAAAATGCGCGTCACCGACGTCCCCGATCTTGCGGCGATCTACGCGGTGATCGACGGCATGCCGATGCGGGGCCGTGAGATGAACGCCGACCCGGGCCGGTGTTGAGACGACGCCTGCCGGCCGCACGCCTCACTGCGGCGGCGGGTTGAGCCCGAGTGCCTTGACACAGCTTGCCCGCGACATCGCGACCAAGGCGGGTTGAGCATTGTCGAAACCGGCCAGCGCCGGAGCGTCCCGCTTCATCTGAGCGATGGAGGCGTCGATGCAGCGCTGCAGACGCTGAGCGTCGGAGTCGCGCCACTGGGAGTACCCAATGACCCCCGCGGCCACCAGGCCGACCACCAGTTAGATCCAGAGGCGAGGGTTTCTGACCACACCCCAATATCCCTGGCCCGCCGGCACCTCAGCCGGCTTCCTCACATCCCCTGCCCCGCGCGGGTCGGCTGCAACCGGGCCGGCGCCGTACCGTTTTGACCCACCCCGCGGGCCGGTGGCACATTCGGTCTCCGTGCGCACACCGACCCCAGTTCCCAACACCGCGACGGTGTGGGGCTGGGACGCCTCCAACCATGACTGGGGCCGTGGACCGATGGACCTGGCCAGCGCGCGTGAGGCCGGCATCGGTTTCTTCACCCACAAGGCCACCGAGGGCGGCGACTGGGAGGACCGCTACTACACGAAGGCACTGCACCGGGCCCGCAGAGCCGGAATCCCGGTCCTGGGTGCCTATCACTACCTCTGGCCGGATCCGCCCAGCGGTATCGAGGCGCAGGTGAACTTCTGGATGGACTGCGTCGCCGAGCACACGCCCTGGTGGCACGAGCATCCCTGGATCTGGCAGATCGACGCCGAACAGCAGGGCCTGCCCCGCCCGCCCAGTCCCGAGGAGATCCGCAGAGCCGTCGACGCCGTCCACGACCGCCTGGCGCGTGAGCGGCACACCGGCTATGTCATCGTCTACGCCCCCCGGTGGCTGTACGGCGACGAGCTGGGCGCCGGCTATGACCTGTGGAACAGCGACTACACCGGGTCCGGGGCACCCCGGCCGTTCACCGACCAGTACCGGGGCGTGACGGACCGTGCACGGGGCTGGGCTGTGATGTCCGGCCGCAAGCCGCGCATCCTGCAGTTCGCCTCCGACGCCGTCGTCGGCCGACAACACAGCTGCGACGTCAACAAGTTCGACGGTGACCTCCACACGCTCATCCGGCTCTGCGGCCGGAATCCCGACGCGCCGCACAGCGAAACACCAAGGGATTGAGGGTTTCTCACCGCCAGTTCCTGGTGGAGCTGACGAGATCCGCGCGGCAGTCTTAGCGATGTGAACCTATCCGGGCGAGGGCGTACCGGCCACGAAATTCGCCACCAGCCGGGCCAATTCGTCGCCCCGCTGTTCGGGCACGAAATGCCCGGCCCCGGTGATCGTGGTGTGGTGGTGCCCGCGCGCACCGGGGATGTGCCGCTGAAACACCTTCTCCCACCCCCGGGTGGCCGGATCGCCGTCTGAGTAGGCAGTCAGGAAGGGCTTCTGCCATCGGCCCAGGGCGGCCATCGCCGTGCGCCCGATCGCCGCGCCGGGGTCGTTGCGGGTCAACGGGATTAGCGCGATCATCTGCCGCAGACCGCCCTTGAACGTGCGGTCGGGAAACGGTGCGTCGTAGGCGGCCAGCACGTCGGCGCTCAGCGGTCCGGCGACGGCCTGCAGGAACTCACTCGGCGTGATGTCGGGGGCCCGCTGGTAGAAGGCGACGTAGTCGAGCAGGGTCTCCTGCAGCACCACCCGGCCGCCATCGGTTCCGTGATGCGCCCACGTCAGTTGTCCGGCCAGGGCAGGGTCGCAGGTGTGCAGGATCGTGTTGGTCGCCACCACGCGGGAGAACCGCGCCGGCTCGCGGGCCAGCACGCTGAACCCGATCGGGCCGCCCCAGTCCTGGGCCACCAGCGTCACACCGGACAGGTCGAGGCCGGTCACCAGACTGTGCATCCAGTCGACGTGCCGGGCGAAGGTGTAATCGGTGGGGTCGGCGGGCTTATCGGAGCGGCCGAACCCGACGTTGTCCGGCGCGATCACCCGCAGTCCCGCCGCGGCCAGCCCGGTGATGACATGCCGGTACAGAAACGACCAGGTGGGCTGGCCGTGCAGTAGCAGCACCACCGGAGCATCGCGGGGTCCGACGTCGACGTAGTGCATCCGCAGCGGCGGCAGCCCCGCGGTCTGGACCTGGACATAGTTCGGCTCGAAGGGGTAACCCGGCAGGTTGTCGAACCGGTCATCAGGAGTCCGCAGCACCGGCATGTCGGCACCCTATGTAACGCCGGCCCCCGTCACACCGACATCACGGTCAGATAACGAACGCGCATCCCTGCGTAACGACCGGAGGCGGCCATGGCACGTCGCAGAACGTGGATCGCCTTGGCCATCGCCATTCCCGCGACGGTGGCCTTCACCCCCGTCCACCCGCCCGGATCCCCGCCGTCGGAGCCGCCTCCCGTGCCTCCGGCCCAACCCGTGGTGGCGATGACGCCGGTGCCCGCGGCCCCCGCCGCTCTGCCGGGACTCCCCACGGGCCTTCCGAAGGCCCCGGGCAGTCTGCCCGCGCCGGGCCACGACGTGGGAACGATCGTGGCGAACGCCGCGCTGAGCCGACTGGGCGCGCCGTACGCGTGGGCCGCCGCGGGCCCGGATGCCTTCGACTGCTCCGGCCTGGTGGTGTGGTCGTTCCGCCAGGCCGGGGTGACACTGCCGCGTTCCAGTCAGGCGCTGGCGTCCGGTGGGCAGCCGGTACCGCTGGACCAGATGCGGCCCGGCGACGTGATCAGTCTTTTCCCCGACGCCTCGCACGTGGGTATCTATGTGGGCAACGGCAGGATGGTGCACGCCCAGTTCGAAGGCCAGCCGGTCGTCGTCGAGTCGTTGTTCCGCGCCCCGATCCACAACGTCCGGCGCTACCAATAACACCGATGCTGGGTGCCATCAGACGGCAGGGTCTGCACGGCGCGGCAGCAGATCCTGACAATCGTCGCGGTCTGAATCGGTTCAGCTGTACAGCAGGTACCCCGCCCGGCTGGCGGCGAACTGGGCGGCCGCGCGGTCCCACTCCGCCAGCAGCGGCGCGAGCCGATCAGCGTTGATCGCCTGGCGCACCCGATCGGATCCGGTCAGCAGGTCGATCGACGGCCCCCAGGCGAAGTCGTCCGGGTGCTGCTTGCGGATCGTGTCGATGAGTAGCAGCGCCGTGCCGACCGGTCGGTACGCCTGCCGATCGGTGATGGTCAACCGGACGGCCGGGATGCTCTGTCCGGGAAACTTGGCGGCGGTGCCGGCGACCGGGACGGTGAGCGCCTGAAAAGCGATGCCCGGCAATCCCATCGCGTTCATCGTCGCGGCCACCGACGCGGCGTCCAGCCACGGCGCCCCGATCTGCTCGAAGGGCCGGTCAGTGCCGCGGCCCTCCGAGAGGTTGGTGCCCTCGAAGTAGACCGTGCCCGGGTAGCTCGTCACGGCCGCCAGCGATCGCAGGTTGGGTGAGGGGTTCACCCAGGGCAGGCCCGTCTGGTCGAACCACAGCCCGCGGCTCCACCCCTGCGCCGGAACGACGGTCAGGTCCACGCCGATCCCCTGCTGGGTGTTGAACAGCGTGGCCAGCTCGCCGACCGTCATGCCGTGCCGCGCGGGGATCGGGTACATCCCGATGAACGACGCGTAGGCCGGGTCCAGCAGGGCGCCTTCCACGATCTGGCCGCCGATCGGATTCGGCCGGTCCAGTACGACGAACGGGATGCCCTTGCGTGCTGCGGCCTGCATCGCCAGCGCCATGGTCGAGACGTAGGTCCAGGTGCGTCCGCCGACCTCCTGAAGGTCATAGACCAGGACGTCGACGTCGGAGAGCATCGCCGGAGTCGGGCTG